>CBFGVC010000041.1:0-13316 GCA_965652255.1 uncultured Fibrobacteria bacterium
CCCGCGCCCGCCCTCTCGCAACGCGCTCCCTTGACCTGCGCCGACGTGGAGCGCATCGCCCTCGAAGACCACCCCGTTCTGGCCGAAAAGTCGCTGGAAGTCGACAAGGCCCGCGAGAAGATCCGGGATCTCGACATGGGCGTGATCCTCCCCCGCTTCGACATCGAGACCGGCATCGGGCCCGCGCCTGGCATCCGGCAAGTGAACGAGGGATCGTGGACGTCGCACTCGGGCGACACGTTGTACAAGACGGAGCGCGCCTTCGACTTCGGCGAATGGGGGCCCTTCTTCGGCATCAAGGCCTCGGTCATCCAGCCGTTGAACATCGCCCGCTACCGGGCGGGCCGCCGCGCGGCCACCCTGCAGGCGCGCGTCTCGGAGGCCGCGTTCCGCAAGGAACGGCTCGACGTCTCCGAGGAAGCGCAGGCGATCTGCCACCAACGCGTCTTCGCGATCACCATGCGACGCGAGCTGGAGGAGGCCCGTGCCGACCTCGACCGCGCGCAGCGCCGCCTCTCCGACGCGCTGGACGAGGGCGACGAGGACGTCTCGCAAACCGACGTGCTGCGGCTCAAGGCCGGTCGCTACGCGCTCGACAACGGCCTCAACGAGGCCGCGCTCGGCGTGGATCGCTCCGCCCTGGCGCTCCGCTTCGTGCTCGCGGCCCCCGACTCCGTGGAGACTCCGCTCGCGGACACCGTGCTTTCGATGCGACCCGAGGCGCTGCCTTCCCTCGACACGCTCAAGATGATCGCCCTGCGCGAGCACCCGGACCTGCAGCGCCTGCGCAACGGCCTCGGGGCCCGGCGCGAAATGCTGAAGGTCGCCCAAGGCGAGGTCGGGCCCGACATCTTCCTGTTCGGCACCTTCGAGTACAGCAAGGCCTGGTCGTCCGACCGCCAGGGCGGCGGCGACCCCTTCGCGCGCGATCCGCTCAACGAGCTCACCGGCGTGGCCGGGCTGGGCATGCGGCTCCGGCTCAACTTCTGGGATCGCTACCAGGCGTACCGCAAGGAGCGCCTGAATCTCCGGCAGCTGGAGCGCACCGAAGTCTATGCGGCCCGCGGCGTGCTGATGCGGGTGCAGGACGCCTGGCTGCGCCTGGAGAAGGCCCGGCTGGACGTGGAGGACGCCGAGCGCGCCCTGCGCGCCGCCGACGCGTGGCTGAAGGGCGCGGCCATGCGCTACGACCTCGACCCTTCGGAGGCGCCCGGCATGATCGCGCCCTTCCGCCAGTCGATCGGCTCGCGCCACGACTTCTACAAGGCCGTGCTGGAATACAACCTGGCGGTCTCGGCGCTCCTGAAGTCCGTCGGATGGACGCTCTCGGATTACCTTGGTAGCTTGCAGGCGGGCGCCGCGCCCGCGGAGGAAAACGAATGAACATCCGCGCCATTCCCGTCCTGTCGCTCGCAGCCGTGCTTTACGCGGTTTCCGCGACCGCCGCCTTCGCCGCCCCCGCCGATCCGGTGGAGAAGATCCGGGCGCAGGACGCCGAGCTCCAAAGGCTCCTCCGCGACAAGGACGTCTCGCGGCAAACCGCGCGCGTGAAGGTCCTCATCAACGGCATCTTCGACTTCGAGGAGCTCGGGCGCCGCGCGCTCGGCGCGGCCAACTGGAACAAGATGACACCGGCGCAAAGGACGCGCTTCGTCGCCGCCTTCAAGGCCATGGTGGAGAATTCCTCGGTGAAGCGCCTCGAGGCCTACTCCAGCGACTCGACGCGCTACGAGCCCGCCTCCATCAGCGGCGAGCGGGCCACCGTCAGCGCCGTCGTGCATTCGAAGGGCGCGAAGTCGTACGTCGAATACAAGCTGTTCCTGAAGAACGGCGAGTGGCGCGCGTGGGACCTCGTCATAGACGACCTGAGCACGGCGGGCAACTACGGCGACCAGTTCCGCAAGATCCTCCAGAAGAACAGCATCGACCAGCTGATCGCGCGCATCGAGGCTCGCGCCAAGGAGGACGCGGACGCCAAGGCCCAGACCGTCACCGACGACGTGAAGTCGAAGTCGGGCAAATCCTCCGACGCGACGCGTCCTCCCTCGAACCTCTGATCCGGGTCCCCCATGCCTTGGGGATGGATTCTCACAGCGCTCCTTGTTCCTGCCACGCTCGTCGTGCTGGCGCTGGCCTTGTTCCACGTGCGCTTCCGCGCGGCATGGAGCGGCGAATGGGATGGCTTCGCCTCGGGAATGCAGGGGGGCTTCTCCGTGGAATACGGGTTTCCGGGGTTTATGCGAAGCGTCGGGAGTCAGGTGTCGGGTGCCGGGGGAGAAGAAGAAATCGGGAGCCGGGGGGCGGGGGGCGATAGAGAAGAGCCGGCGGACAGCCGAAAACCGGCAGCGGGCGCGGCGACCCGGCACGATGTTCCTCCCTCACCCCTTGATCCTCCCGACGCCCGACACCCGACACCCGACTCGGCAAAGCCGCTTTCCGACTCCAGACCCCCGGCTCCCGACTCGCGCCGCAAGCGGCGCGATCGAAACCGCTGGCGCCGCGCGCTGTTCCGCCTCGCCACCGATGCCCCGGCCTGGAGGCTTCTCTCGCGCCACGGCTTTCGAGCGGCGCGCGCCGGCCTGCGCCTTTTCCGCGTGCGCGCCGCCCTATCCGTGGGTCATCCCGATCCGGTGCTGCTGGGACGTCTTGCCGGAGGCTGGCACGCGGCCGCGCCCCTTGTCCCAGGCGACGTCACCCTCGCGTTGCGCTTCCAGGATCGACGGCCCACGTTCTCGTTCCGCGCGGAGGGCGGCTTCGCGGCCCTTTCCCTGCTCGGCCGCGGCCTCGCCCTCCTCGTCACCTTTCCATGGATCGGATTCGCGCGCCGAGCGCGCGTCGCGTGGAAGGAGCACGAGTTGAAAGGCTGGAGGAGGTGGGTGTACAGGAAGTTGCAGAGATGACGGATGAGGAATGAGCGATTGAGGCGGGAGGGAGACAATAGAACAATGCAACAATGCAGCAATGCAACAATGCAGCAATGAACACAGGCGACTGCCAATACGCCCGTGTTTCATTGTTCTATTGCCGCATTGTTCTATTTCCCATTTTCCATTGATACTCTCCGCCCCGAACCCCACCCCGGACGCAGCAGCGCCCCCGAAGCAGCCCCCCTCGCCCTTTATCTAATATTCCCGCCTTGGAGGCCTCATGAGTTTCTTGGAAAAGGAAGACGGAAACAAATCCCCCGTTTGGGACTGGGTCATCGGCATCGGGCTCCTGCTTCTGGTCGGCGGCTTCACGCTGTATTATCAGTATCAGAAGCGCGCGACGCAAACCCGCTTTCAGGCGGCGGATTCGCTTTTCAATGCCGGCGACCTGGCCGCGGCCGCGGATGCCTACGAGGCGCTCAAGAACGCCTCGTACCTGACCCCGGCGAACGACAGCACGATCTACGCCCGGCTCGAGGTTGTCGAGGAGACGCGCGAACGGACGCGCGAGACGGTCGCGCGCGCGCGCACCTTGCTCGCGGCCGGCGACACCGCGGGCGCGCGGGAGGGGCTCGATTCGGTGGAGCATCCGGGCCTGCTCGGCGAGCGGGACCGGTCTTGGTACGACATGACGCAGGAGCGCATCGGCCCGCGTTGAACGAGGGGGCGATCGTAACGCCCCGTAACGAAATTGGCGGAATGACGTCTCATCTTCCCGTTTTCAGGAAGATTTGAGCCCTTTCACTTTGCCCAATTTATTCACATCTGTTGGCAATCGACTTTTCCTTCGGGCCTTGCCGGTGTCGGACCGGTCGATTGTAAGGATCCGTATTCACACATGTTGCGTGGAGGTTTCGCCGGGGGCGGAACCGTTTCCAGCGCGGGCGGCTACGACCGCATGCCTTCGCGGGCTCGGGCATTTACGACTTCTGCACTTGCTGGCGGCTCGACGTCACCTGCCCCGACTCGATTCCAATTCCGCAGTAGCATCTTACTCACGGCGCCTCCACGAATTCGATCTCAAGGCTCCGGCGCTACCTTTTCCCCGGTGTCCTTACCTGCCGAAACCCTCGTCGCCGCTCTGGCCGCAGCCGTTCGCCTCGACGCCGCTCGTGATCGCGCAGGCGCGATCTCCCTGCTCGACGCCGCGTTGGAATCCACCGAGAACGAAGCCGGCGCCACGCGCTTCAAAGCCTTGCTCCTGAGGGCCGAGTTCGCCGTGGACACGGGAGACTTGATCGACGCGCGGGGGTGGCTGGCGCAAGCCCGGCAAATCCGGCTGGGGGCGGCCGGGCGCGAAGGTCTTTCCTCGGAATTGCGGCGCGCCGACGACCTGGAAGCCTTCCTCACGCACCGGGGCTGCGCGGGATAGGTCACCTCCCGAACATCCCCCTCACGTGGTGGATCGCGTTTGAAATCATGCAGATCTGCAGCGCCGCCACCATGCCTTGGGCGGCCCCGAGGCCCAGCCCCAGCGCGAAGCCCCAGCGGGGATACCCCGTCGCGAAGCAAGCAACCGCAGCGAATGCCCATGCGGCCACGATGAAGAAAACCGTCCTTCGGCGCGGGGTGTTGGGCGGAAGTTCCGGGGAGTTCTCCAGCGCCCGAATGCCATGGTTGTAAATCAAGTCGAACGGATGCCACCGAAAGACGACCCCCAGCAACGCGACCGTTCCCAACAGGACAAAAAGCATCGCGGAACCCGTCAGAGCGCCCAAGCCCGCGATCATCGCGTTCAGGAACGGCGTGAACCGGATCCAGGAATCAAGCTCCCGCATCCGTTCATCGGAAAGGCCCGTGAAGCCCTGTATCTCGATGCGGCTTCTTACGGGATCGAAGGGCGAGGCCATCCTACCCCCAGCGCCCCAGCACGATGCCGTACACCGTGAACCGGGCCACGTGGAATCCGCCGTCGACCAGCCAAAGCCTCATGCCGCGGCCCGTGAACTGGTAGTTGATGCCCGTGGCCGCCGCGGCGAAGCAAAGCCCGGCCACCAAGCCGACGCGCGCGGCCCGCCCGGCCGCCGGATCGGGACCCAGCAGCCAGGCCAAGGCGCCCGCCTCCACCAAGGTGAAGGCGAAGCTGATGGCGAGGATCCGCGCGTTCGCGGGCGGGGCCGCCTCGCCGCGCTTGCGCATCTCCCGCTCCTGCGCCTTGCCGAGGCCGAGCGGGGAATACCACAAGCCGCCCAGCGCGAAGCTCGAAACTGCGGCCGCCAGGACGGCCCACGCATTGATTTCCATCACGGAATCCTCCATCGGGCGGATGAAATAAAAACGTAACCCAAAGCCTTCAGCCCTGCACCTCATCGAGCAGCGACCGCACGCGGGCGGCGATCTCCCCCGTGGAGAAGGGCTTCTGGACGAAGGCGTCGTCCCGGTCCACCAAGCCGCGCACCGTGATCACGTTCGCCGTGTACCCCGACATGAGCAACACGCGCAGGCCGGGACGGATGGAGCGCATCCGGGCCGCAAGATCCCTCCCGTTCATGCCGGGCATGATGACATCGGTTAGCAGGAGGTCGATGGCGCCCTCGTGGCCCGATGCGATCCGAAGCGCCTGCTCGGGCGAAGTCGTCGAGAGCACCGTGTAGCCGAGCCCTTCCAGGATCTCGACCGTCACCTCGAGGATCATCGGCTCATCCTCGACCACGAGCAGTGTTTCGCCCCGCCCGCGCGGCGGCTCCCGGTTCTCGGGCAAGCCCCTTGGCGTGTCCTCGGCGAGCGCCCGAGGGAGATAGATCCGGAAAGTGGTGCCCTCTCCCGGCTCGCTGTAAACGTGGATGAAGCCGTTGTTCTGCTGCACGATGCCGTACACCGTGGGCAAACCCAGGCCCGTTCCCCGGCCGACCTCCTTGGTCGTGAAAAAGGGCTCGAACAGGCGCGCCCGGGTCTCCGAATCCATGCCGGCGCCGTCGTCGCTGACGGCCACCAGCACGTAATCTCCCGGCTGATGACCCGGGTGGCTGCGAAAGTACTCCCTGCCGAGCGTGACGTTCCGCGTCTCGATGACGACGCGTCCCACGTCGCTGATGGCGTCGCGCGCGTTGACGCACAGGTTCGCGAGGATCTGGTCCACTTGGGTCGGATCCATCCGGACCTTCCAAAGGGCCTCCCCCGGCAACCAGTCGAGGACGATGTCCTCTCCGATCAACCTGCGAAGCATTTGCCGCATCGCCCCGATGGATTCATTGAGGTCGAGGAGCTTCGGCGACACAGGTTGGCGCCGCGCGTAGGCCAGCAGTTGCCGGGTGAGTCCCGCCGAGCGGGAGGCCGCGTCGTGGATTTCCTTGAAGGTTTCCCTCAGCGGATCCTCGGGCGCGAGACGCCGCGCCGTCATCTCGGAGCGCACCAGGATGACCGTGAGCATATTGTTGAAGTCGTGAGCGATGCCTCCCGCCAGCCGTCCCACGGCCTCCATCTTCTGCGCCTGGCGGTATTGCTCCTCGAGCACCACGCGCGGGGTGACGTCGGTCATCCCGCCGATCAGGCGCACGCATCGCCCCCGCTTGTCGCGGATCATGCAAACCCGATCCTGGACATGCGCGTACGATCCATCCTTCCGGGCGAAACGATACTCGCCCGCCCAGTCCTCCCCGGGCGACTCGATGGCCCCGCGAAAGTCTCCCATCACGCGCTCGGCGTCCTCCGGATGAATGCGCCGGCTCCAGGAATCGAGCCCCTTCTCGACATCCGCCCTGACGAAGCCCGAGAATGTCTCGAACCCCTCGCTCCACCACATGATATCCGAAAGGACGTTCCAATCCCGGATGACGTCGCTGGTGGCCTTCGAGAGCAGCCGGAAACGCTCCTCGCTCCGGCGCAGCTCCTTCTCGGCCGCCCGGCGCGCCGTCTGGTCCGACATCCCCCCGATCATCCGGACGGCCTTGCCCGAATCGTCGCGCACCACGTAGCCCCTGTCGAGGACGTGCACGTAGGAGCCATCCTCCCGCCGCAACCGGTACTCGTCCGACCACATCTTGCCGCCCCGCTCGAAGGCCCGGTCCACATGGGCGAACACCCGCTCCCGGTCCTCGGGATGCACCCTCTCCTCCCAGAACTTGACGGAGGTCACCGACCCCTTGGGGCGGGGATGGCCGAAGAAGGCCTGAAAGCTCTCTCCCCACCAGATCGTGCCCGACACGGCGTCCACGTCCCAGATCAAGTCGCTGGTGGCGCGGGTCACGAGCCTGAGGCGCTCCTCGTTCTCGCGAAGCGCCTTCTCCGTCACCTTCATCGCGGTGATGTCGCGCATCACGCCCACGATCCGGGTCACCCGGCCGTCCTCGTCGATGATGGAATTCGAGCGATCCTGGATCCAGGAAATGCCGCCGTCCGCGCGACAAAGCCGGAACTCCGCGTCGGTGGGCTCGCCCAGGCGTTGCTGCCGGTCGGCCTCCAGCACCACGGCCCGGTCGTCGGGGTGCACGTTGTACATGTACGACATGGGGTTCGCGTAGATCGTCTCCAGCGGACGACCGATGATGCGCGCGGCGCTGGGGCTGACATACAGCAACCGCTCGTTCACCGGATCGAAGTTGTAATAGACATCCTGGACGTTCTCGGCCATCTCGCGGAAGCGGGCCTCGCTTTCCTGGAGCGCTTCCTCGGCCGCGAGCCGCGCGGTCACGTCCTGGGCGAGCACCATCTCCGCGTCGCGGCCCTGGAAGTCCACCGTGTGCGAGGAAATCTCGACGCGGATGATCGTCCCATCCTTGCGGCGATGCCGCCAGACGCCCGCGCGATTGAACCCCCTGCCTTCCGAGGCGATGAGCCGCAGCAAGGCGGGCAAATCCTCCGGCGGCCGGATCTCGGCGATGGACATCCCGAGGAATTCCGCCCGGGAATAGCCGTAGTGAAGCACGGCCGCGTTGTTCACCGCGAGGAATCGCAGGGTGGCGCGGTCGAACACCCACATCGGCTGCGGGTTGTTCTCGAAGAGTTCGCGGTACCAGACACGCTCCCTCTCGATCTTTCGGCCCGTGACCCGGATCAGCGCGTACACGAACACCGCCGTCGCCGCCACGTAGGCGAGGCCCTTAAGCGTTTGAGTCTCCCAAAGGTGGAAGCCCGGGAAGTCGCCCACGAGCCAGTCGGTGAGCAGGATCCAGGAAACGCCCACCGCGGCATAAAACGCCGCGAGCCGAAGCGCCCTCATTCGGTTCGCAAGCTTCTCTTGTCGATATTTCATTCCCAACACCCGACCGCGCGACCCAAAAAGCGATCGTATCTCCTCGATGCGCGGAATGTATCGCGGGATCGGGATTCAGGAAGGATTATTCCGAGAAAAATCCCGATGCCGTAAGCGCAGCCGCGATTCGACCGCTCCGCTTCCGAACCATATTACGGATGATTCGCCTTCCCGGCTCCGCTCACCGCATCGATCACGCTGCGCGCCTTCACCACCGCCTCGCGCCACTCGGCGGCGGCGTCGGAGTCGGCGAGCACCGCGCCGCCGCAACCGACGCGCCACGCGCGGTCCCGGTTCTCCAGTATCCGGATCGCCATCGAGAGCGTGAACGCGCCGCCGCCGGTGAAGAATCCGATCGCGCCGGAATATATTCCTCGGGACTCGGTTTCTTGCTTTGAAAGCAGCTCCACCGTGCGTTCCTTGGGCGCGCCCGTCATCGAGCCTCCGGGAAAGCACGCGGCGACCGCGGCCGTCGCCGAAACGCCCGGCGCGCGCCGGCCCCGCACCTCCGACACGAGCTGGAACACGGCAGGGTGCTCCTCGACGCGCAAGAATGCCGGAACCTCCACCGTACCGGGCAAACAGGCCTTGGCAAGGTCGTGGCGCGTCAGATCCACGATCATCCGGTTCTCGGCGGCATCCTTCTCCGAGCGCGAGAGATCCTCGCGCAACGCGCGGTCCGATTCCGCGTCGCGCCCGCGGCGACGCGTGCCCTTGATGGGACGGCTGCGCAAGACGCCGTCTTCGGTGCCTTCCAGGAAAAGTTCGGGCGAGGCCGAGAGCACCCTCGCGTCTCCAAAGGCGAACCATGCGGCGTAGGGCGCGGGGTTGAGCGCGCGCAGGCGCATGAACGCCGCGAGCGGATCCGCCTCCGCCTCCGCGCAGAACGCGTGGGTAAGGCAAGCCTCATAGGTTTCGCCGCGCGCGATGGCGTCCTGCAGCGCGCGCACACGCCCCGAATGATCCGCTTCCGTCAGCAGCGGACGCCACCCCCCGAAGGAAGGAAGCCGGCGTTCCGGGGAAGCAACGGCATCGGCTCGACCGGCGTCGTCCCATGCATCGACCACGGCCTGAAGCCAGGCGGGCGGCGCGTCGTTCACCCACGCCGCATAGGCCTTGCCCGCATCGCGGTCGAACGCGAGGAACCCTTCCGGAAGAATCCAGCGCGCGAGCGGCCCTTCCGGTTCCCGACGGGTCGGAACGCCCAAAAGGTCGCGATGCAGCTCGTACGACAACTGTCCCACCGGCCCGCCGCGATAGCCCGGCCAGGGCGCATCGCGCCGCGCGTCGAGCCCCAGCGACTCGACCCAAGCGGCGAACGAGGCCCAATCCCCGAACTCATGGACCCGCTCCGCGCGCCCTATCACCGCGGCGCCCCAACCCGCGCCGTCGAGCCAGAAGGCCTTGTCGGCATCGCCGACAAGACGGGCGAAGACATCGGCCGGATCCCGCCACGGCAATTCGCGATGCGGAACGAACGACGAAGAGGGGGGGAGCCGGGATTCGGTCGCCCGGGTTTTCGGGTGTCCTTCGCGTTCCGTCGCACCGGGCCGAACACGCCCGGGCATCGCGATGTCGAGAAAGTTTCCGAGCAATGCCATCCCGTGCTCCGTGCCCACCGACTCCGGATGAAACTGGACCCCGAACCAAGGACGATCCCCGAAGGAAACCCCCATCACCTGCCCGTCCTCCGCGGAGCGCGCGGTCACGCGCACGCCAAGGGGCAACGAGGCCTCGTCCACCACGAGCGAGTGGTAGCGGATGGCGGAGAATTCGGCGGGAAGGCCGCGGAAAATCCCGCTCCCGTCATGCGCGATCCGCGAGGGACGCCCGTGCAGCGCGCCCTCGAGCGGCGCCACGCTCGCGCCGGCGAAGCGCGCCATGCCCTGCATGCCGAGGCATACGCCCAGCACGGGCTTGCGGGGAAACAGCTCCAGCAGGTCGCGGCAAATGCCGAAGTCGCGCACGTTGGCCGGGTGCCCCGGTCCCGGCGAGAGCACGGCGGCATCGAAGTCGAGCGCCTCCAGCTCGTCGCGGGTCAGTTCGTCGTTGCGATACAGCATCGGCCGCTCGCCGGAAAGCGCCCACAGGTAATGGCCGAGTATGGCGGTGAACGAGTCGTGATTGTCGATGAGGAGCAGGCGCATGGGCACGCCCAATTATACGTAAGGGCGAGCCGTGGCTCGCCCTTGGCGTTCTCATGTGCCGGATCGCCCGGCCGCGACTCAATCCTGCCGCAGCATCATGTAGCGGCGCGTGGCCTCGTGCGCGGAGCCGTCGACTCCCTGCACGCGGACGCGCGCGACGTACATGCCGACGGGAGCGCGCGCGCCTTGCGCGGAGCCGTCCCAAGCCACCTCGCGGGCGCCCGTCGCCGCCGGACGCGCGCTGCCCCTCCACACCACGCGGCCCGACACGTCGGAGACCGTCATCGTGAGGCGCTCGACCTGCGAGGCCAAGGCCTCGGGCAGCACAAAGGCGCGGTCGCGCGTGAAGCGGCCCGCGGAAAGCGTGCTTCCGGCGCCGGCGCCGCGCGCGATGGAAACGGGGAGGGCCGCCGCCGCCGTGGAGGGCGGAGACATGCCGCTTGTCCCGATCGCGTTGGTCGCGCGCACGACGAACCGGTACGACGAGTCGGGATGCAGGCCGGAGATCACGCAATGCCGCGCGCCCGTGGTGCTGCAGGTCTTCGTGCTGTCGGAGAGCGCGCGCACCGTGTAGCCCGTGATCGGCGAACGACCGTCGGTCACGGGTGCGTTCCAGGCCACGGCCACCGATCCGCCCGTCGAATCGGGCGCGGCCAGCACGTTCCAGGGCATCGAGGGCGTCGAAGTCTGCGTGCTGCCCTCCGCAAGCGCCTCCACCACGCCCCAGTAGGCGGGCTTGGGCGTGATGGTCGTCGTGCCGGTGAACAGGAGCGCGGTCGCGTTCGCACCGCGCCAAGACTGCGCATCGTTCACGCCCCATGCGTAATAGCTCTTGCAGGCTGGAATGGAAAGGCAGAGTCTCATCAGCCCCTTGTACCGCGCCTTTTGCGTTTCCCAGTTCTGGGTCGAGTTGGAGGTCTGGATGTCGATCTCGGTGAGTGAGATGACGAAGCCGAGCGCCGCGAGGCGGCGCATGTTCTGGCCGATGGCGGCGGTGTCGTGGTCGTTCAGGGTGAAATGGCACTGGAGCCCGACCCCATGGATGGGCGCGCCCCGGTTCTTCAGGCCCGTGACGAGGTCATAGACGTTGGTGGACTTGTTGTTCATCCCCTCGGCGCCGAAGTCGTTGTAGAACAGCAGCGCGGCGGAGTCCGCCTGCTGCGCCCACTTGAAGGCGGAATCGGCGTAGTCGATTCCGCCGACGCGATCATACCAGCGCGACGTCCCGCCCGTGCGGTAGTTGGGGGACGTCCCGCCGTTCTGGGCGATGGCCTCGTTCAGGACGTCCCACTCGTGAATGCGGCCCTTGTAGCGCCCCGCGAGCGAGTCGATGTGGTTCTTCATGATCTTGAGCGTCGTGTCGCGCGAGGCCGCGGCGCCCGAGAGGTTGTTGAACCAGTTGGCCGTCTGGCTGTGCCACACCAGGGTGTGCCCGCGCAGCTTCATGCCGTTCGCCTCGGCGAAGGCCGCGATGTTGTCGGCGGTCGTCCAGTTGTAATTGTCGCGGCTGGGAGTCAGCGGCTGGTGCTTCATCGCGTTCTCGGCCACGGCGCCGTTGAAGCTCCGGGCGAGCGTGGAGTCGTACGCCGCCGTCCGCGTGTTGTTCGACGAGGAGACCGCGGCCCCCACGTAGATGCCGCGCAGGTCGGCGAGCTTCCTCAGGGTGTCGGGCTGGGCCGCGACGAGGGCCGGGAGCGCGAGCGCCCCGGCGAGGAGGGACTTCGTGGTCAAGTGGCGCATGATGGCTCCGGGATGGAGTGAAGGAAGGTTTGGAAGCGGCCGGATCGTCCGGCCGCGGGCCCGCTACTTGGTCGTTTTCCCGGGAGCCGGCTTCTGCGCCGAGAACAGCGGACGATCCGGCACCGAGCGCAGGCTGCGGCCGAGCAGGTCGCGCACCGGCTCGCCGGCGCGATAGTTCAGGACGGGGGCGCGGCGGGCGCCCGGCTCCTTCTTCACCGAAACGTGGGTTTCCAGCTTCGAGATCAAGCCGTAGTAGGCCGGCTTCGGGGTGTAGGTGGTGCCGGATCCCGTGAACAGCAAGGGCGAACCCCAACCCGGGTAGCGGCTGTTGATCCAACTCTGGCCGTCCCGCATGCCCCACACGAAGAAACGCTTGCAGCGGGGCTGGGCGAGGCAAAGGCCGAGGGCCGTCTCGTAGGCCTCGCGCTGCTGCTCCAGCTTGGCGGAGTCGGAGGGATTCTGGATGCGGATGTCGAGCTCGGTGATGGCGATGTCGAGGTCGAGCGCCGCGAGGCGCGCCATGTTCTGGGCGATCTCCTGGGGATGCCAAGCCCCGCTGGAGCCGGTGTTGGACGTTCCGATGTACCAGTGGGCCTGCATGCCGACCACGTGAACGGGAATGCCCCGGCTCTTGAGCTTGGACAGCAGGCTGTACACGGCATTCGATTTCTTCCCCATACCCTCGGCGTCGTAGTCGTTGAGGGCCAGCTTGGCGGTGCTGTCGTGGCGGTGCGCGATCACGAAGGCCGAGTCGACATAGTCGAAGTCGTTCGTCTCGCCCTGGGTGTAGCCCACCCAGCGGCTCAGGCCGCTGTCGAGGTGGACGGAGTTGCCCGTGCTGATACGCATGCCCTTGTGCACGTTGGCGGTGTCGAACATGCCGCTGTCGCGCGCCACCACTTCGTTCACCACGTCCCATTCCGAGAACACGTGCATCTGGCCGCCGTTGCGGGTCTTGTAGCGCTCCATCACCGCCCCGATGTGGTTGCGCATGTGGGTGAACGCCTGCTCGCGGTTGTACTTGTTGGGGTCGGTCGGCTGGGCCACGCCGTTGCTGTGCCCGTTCGCGATGTAGCTGCTCTGCTGGTGCCACACGAAGGCGTGGAAGCGAAGCTTAAGGTTATGCTGCTGGGCGAAATCGACGATGCGATCGGAGTTGGTCCAGTTGTACTGGCCCGGGTTGCTCGAGATGCTGCCCCACTTCTGGTCGTTCTCGGCGACGATGCCGGTGAAGTTGCGGACCAGGTTCGAGTCGTAGGCGGCCCGCGAGTTGCCGCCGGGGAAAGACACGGCGACGCCGATGTCGATGCC
>CBFGVC010000042.1:0-13264 GCA_965652255.1 uncultured Fibrobacteria bacterium
CGTCCGCCTTGTAGGACGAGCGCACCAGCGGTCCCGCCTGGCAGACCTTGATGCCCCGCGCGAGCGCGTGGTCGCGCAGGGCGGAGAATTCCTCCGGTGGCGCGAAGCGCTCGACCGGGAGGTGATTCGGGCCGCCGGGGGAGAGGTACTGCCCGATCGTCAGGATGTCCACCTTCAGCGACGCGATGTGGTCGATCACGGCTTCGAGCTCTTCCCGCGTCTCGCCCACTCCCAGCATAAGGCTGGTCTTGGTGACGAAGCCGCGCGCCTTGGCGCGCGCGAGCACGGCCGAGGTGTCGCGGAAGTTGGCCTTGCCGCGCACGTGTCGCTGGAGCCTTTCCACGGTTTCGAAGTTGTGATTCAAAACGTCGGGCCCCGCGTCGAGGATGCGGTCGACGAGGTCCAGCCGCCCCTGCATGTCGGGGATGAGGATCTCCACGCGCGTTCCGGGGTTCTCGAGGCGCGTGCGCAGAACCGTTTCGTGCCAGATCTCCGCGCCGCCGTCCGGGAGGTCGTCGCGGGCCACCGAGGTGATCACCACGTACTTGAGGTTCATGAGCCTGACGGATTCGGCCACGCGCTCGGGCTCTTCGCCGTCGAGGCCGTCGGGTCGCCCCTTCGGCACGTCGCAGAACCTGCACCCACGGGTGCAGGTGTTGCCCAGGATCATCACCGTCGCCGTTCCTGCCGACCAGCACTCGCCGAGGTTGGGGCAGCTGGCGCTTTCGCAGACGGTGTGGAGGTTGTGCGAGCGGACGTTTTCGCGCAATGCGGAATATTCGGGGCCGGAGGGGATCTTGGCCTTGAGCCAGTGGGGTTTGCGGAGAACGGGGGCGGCCGTGGACATGGGGAGAAAGATAGCGAAGTGCGGCGGGCGAACCTCGATTTTGAATCCCGAACCCGCACCCCGAACCCGGCCCTTCACGGGCGGACGTTGTCAAATGACGTTACCAGCGCTATTATTGTTCGCCTTGGCGAACTTTGGGCAAGGTTAATTTTGGGAAGAGGGGGGCGGCATGAAAAACGAGTCCGGCTACGCAGGGAAATTTTCGGCGTTGAATCTCGCGTGGGCGACAACTCTCATGTTGGGCGCGGCAGCGATGGCGGATTGGGTCCGGGTCAACCCCTTCTCCTGCGAGGGAGGCGAATGCGACGTGGGGGCGTGGCGTACGGCCCAAATCGTTGATTCTCAAACCGCATATGTCGCCGGGTACCCGGCGGGCATCGCCAAGACGACGGATGGCGGCGGAACATGGACGCGGCGACTGGTTGCCACCCCGGAAGAGTTGATCAGCGCCCTCGACTTCGTGAACTCCGAGGTGGGATGGGTTTCCGGATCCGAGGGCCGGATTTTCAAGACGACGAACAGCGGGGCCTCCTGGACGGAACAAATCGGCCCGAGGGCGATCGCATATCCCCGAGCCCTGGACTTCATCGACGCTTCGACCGGATGGGTGTCCGGCGACACCGGCATCCTGCACACCACCAACGGTGGAGCCACGTGGGTGTCCCAATCCACCGGTGGGGAAGCGATCTACGAGATACGTTTCGCGAATTCCCTCGTCGGCTGGGCGCTGGGGAATCGCCGCGTGCTGCGGACCACCAACGGAGGGCAAACCTGGGCGACCCGCCACATCGATTCGGTCGCCATGCCCTATGTGAGCCGGTTGCTCGTTTTCGGGGCCGACACCGCATGGGTCTCGTGTACGGGAATCGGCCTTTGCAAAACCGCCGACGGAGGCGTCAGTTGGATCCACGTGCCGGATCCGTCGGACGAGGATTTTCTGTATCGAAGCTTCTACGCCACCACCGCCGCCTCGACCCAAAACGTCTGGAGGGCGGGAGAGAAAATGCACCTCGCGAACAGCACCGACGGAGGGGTTACATGGAAGCTTCGCCCGCAGGGAGGGAGCGCCAGCCTTCGCGACATCAGGTTCTGGAATCCGTCTTTCGGAATCGCCGTCGGGCATGAGGATGTCATCCTGGTCACGACGGATTCCGGGAAAACCTGGCGGCATGCCACGGCCGGGAATAAGGTGGACATGCGCGGAATCCATTTTCAGGACGCTTTGTCCGGGTGGATGGTGGGCGATGAGGGGAAAGTCCTCCGGACCACCGATGGCGGGATCACGTGGCGTATCGCCCTCCAGACGGAATACCGGGGCGAGAGCTGGTTCGGCCGGTTCGACTTCGTGCGATTCAGCAGCCCCAGGCAGGGATGGATCGTTGGACATCGCAGCTATCGAACCACCGATGGCGGAGACACTTGGGCCCTCATGCACGAGTATTCCGAAGTCGAGGAGAGGTCGTGGTTCTTCACGGGCCAGGCGATCGATTTCATCGATTCCGCCCATGGGTGGGTGCTGGATGCAAGGGGCGGTGACGACCCCAGGCGCCTTTTCCGCACGCGGAACGCCGGGGCTACCTGGGATACCCTGGCGATCCCCGGAGAGCAACGCGCGTTCTTCATCGACTTCGTGGATTCCGCCAATGGATGGATCGTCCGGGAGAACGGGATTTTCAAGACTACGAACGGCGGCGCCACCTGGAACCCCCAGCTTCAGCTTCCGGCGTATGATGAGTGGGACTACCCCACCCCCATCCAATTTTTGGATGCTTCCCTCGGCTGGGTAGTGTGGGCGAATGGCGAGATTCGCAAGACGACGGATGGCGGCGCGACCTGGTCTTTGCAACCCAGCGGAACAACCCGAGACCTCTCGGCTGTCCGGTTCCTGAGCCCGTCGCACGGTTTTGTCGCAGGCGGGGGGATCACCCTCAAGACCACCAATGGAGGGGAGTCGTGGGAAACGGTCGATACGACGCGATGGATTGAAAAGCTGTATTCGGGGCCGGGCGGCAGGTTGTTCGGCATTTCCTATGGCCAGATTTATGAATTCGGCACCCCGACTTCGGTGCGATCCCTTGCGCGGTCTCCCGAGCCGATCCGCATCGCCCTCGACGGACGCACGCTTCGGTTCACCGTACCGCGCGCGGGGCATGTGGAGGTCACGTTGTTCAGCGCGTCCGGCAAGCGTATCGTCACGCTCGCGAATAGGCGGCATGAAGCCGGCGCTCATTCCTTGCAAGTACCGCGCGTCGCGCCGGGCCGCTACCTGATCGTGCTGCGCGAGGGCGCCCGGCAGAGATCTTTGCCCGTAAGGTTGGACTGAACCCGACTAAACCCGAAACCCCGCCGCGTTCCACGCGCGGTAGGTTCCCACCCCCAACTTGCCGTTCACGCGACCCTTGTAGGGCCCGCGCGCGGCAAGCCGCCGCTGCAGCGCCCTCACGGCCTCGCCCTCGGAGCCGTAGACGAGACGGGTTTCGCGCCGCCCCTCGACTCCCCCTCGACTGCCCTCGGGGCGGGCGCTCGGGGACCGGCGCGAAGGGTTCAGGCTTAATGCCTTCGCCACCTGTTCTCCCGGCAGCAGCAAGAGGGGGAACCTCCTCTGCGGCGCGGCGTAGATCAGGTCGTGGAAGGTTTTCCACGCGCCCGCGTTCTTGTTCCTCGAAGGGGCCTCGTCGGTGAGGCGAGGCGAATGCGGCCACCCCGCCACCACCACGCAGCCCGCGCTGCGGAAGCCCGCCTTGGCCGGATCCGGGTTCCAGGCGCAGTGCAGGTTGTCGTACGGATTGCCGAAGAAGAGCGGCGAGCGTGCCGTGTACGGCGGTTTGCCATTCCTGAAATCCGTCGCGCGGCGATAGAAACGGTAACCGGTCTGCCGCAGCGCCGCGTGGCCTTGCGGCTTGCCCTGCAAATGCTCGCCCTTCGTCAGGTCCGGGTAAAACCCGGGCTCGAGTTGGTTCGTGCCGCGCCCCTTCATCCGGCCGCGGCGGGCGGCGGCCTTGCGCACGTTGTCGAGATGCGGCACGGTGGAGCCCGGCGCGACGAAGATCCGGCCCGTTTCGCGGTCCCAGACTCCGATCGCGCAGCGCATGCGGATGTAATCCGGCGTCACGGCTTCGAGGCGGATGGATTTTTCCCACCCTCCCGGGGCGGGCCGCGGAAGCGCTCCCCGGAGGGCGAAGAGAACGAGCCGCTCCCGGGGCACGGGCACGTTCCAGGCCGCGAAAATCCGCTCCAGCGCCCGGGCATCCAGCCTGAATTTCATGGGATCGCAATGTATCAATCCCGGACAGGGTGTTTTCGGGGGTGTTCGAAGCTGAAAACGACGGCAGGGGGGACCCGTTGGAATCCCCGGAATTTCCGGTGAAGGCGGAGAAGCCCCCCTTCGTTCACTTCGTTTTCATTCCCCTGAAAGGTTGGCACGGCGGTTGCAATCCAATGGGGCATCGCCGCGAGCCGGCGCCAGAAATCGCAACATCGAGACAAACGCAACAAGGAGACAACCATGACCTACGCAGTGACCAATCCCGTCAACTGGATCGACCAGTTCTTCAACGACTTCGACCGCGGTCTTTTCGCAACCGGGCGCGGCGCTCCCAGCTTCGTCCCGGCCGTGGACGTGGTGGAGGAGAAGGATGCCTACGTGCTCCGCGCCGAGCTTCCGGGCGTGGCCCGCGAGAACGTCAAGGTCGAGGTGAAGGAGAACCACCTCCTGCTCAGCGGCACGAAGGAATCCGTGCAGCGCGGCGAGGAAGGCAAGTACCGCTACGTCGAGTCGCGCCACGGCGCGTTCTCCCGCAGCTTCGAGCTTCCCGCCAACGTCAAGGCGGACGGCATCGAGGCGACCTTCAAGGACGGCGCGCTCACGCTGCGCATCCCGAAGGTCGAGGAGGCCCGTCCCCGGGCCATCGAGATCCGGTAACCCCGGTCCGGAAAGCGATTCCGGCCAGGGAAAAAGAGCCCCGGTCCAGCGGACCGGGGCTCTTTGCGTTCCGGGGGGGCGGAAAGGATGCGCGCGGGCGCGGCGCGTGGCTAGAGCATCACGGAGCGCGAGTACACGGCCTTGTCGTGGCGCACGCGCAAGACGTGCAGGCCGCGGCCCAGCTGGCCCGCCTCGAAGCGGACCGAGCCCGTTCCCGAGCGCTCGGCGATCAGCCTGCCATCCACGCCGTGCACGGAGACGGTCATGGGACCGGGAAGGCCCAAGGTCACGTTGACCGATCCGCGCAGCACGCTCACACCCAGGTTCGCGGCCACGCGCGCGTCGCCGCCGCGGACCGAGGTCGCCGGCACGGTGTCGGTGTCGGCGGGGTTGAAGGGCGTGTTCGACTGGAAGTTCCAGCCCAGCCAGGCGATGTTGTAGTACAGCGAGGAGCCGTTCGCCGAGCGGACGGCCGAGTTCAGCGTGATGCGCAGGGTGCGGTCCTGCTTGCCCGGGCCGGTCCACACGCCCGTGGTGTTGTTGCCCACGCCGTAGGTTCCGAAGTGCGCGGCCCCGATGCTCGTGTCGGGGGTGTTGATGGCGACGAAGACCTTGCGGTTGTCGTTGGAGAACGACACGGCCGAGGCGGTCGCGGTCTTCGTCTGGCACAGCACGGAGTTGCAGCCGTAGTTCGCGCCCAGCGAGAAGTTGCTTTGCTGCAGGGTGAAGCTCGAGGCCGACACGGTGGCGGGATCGACGGGCTGCGAGAAGAACACCTCGACGCCGTTCTGCTGGCCGTTGGCGCTCTTGCGCGAGCGCACCGCGAGGATCTCGAAAAGCGCCGTGTCCTTGAAGGTGACGCGCAACACCGGCGCCGTCTCGCCCGCCGACCAGTTGCCGTCGCGGCGGTAGATGCTGCCGATGTAGATCGCGCTGTCGGGCGCGGTGATCATGCGGTTGATGGCGCGGTATTGGCGGTTGCCGCTGCCGCTGATTCCGAAGGAGTTGAGCGCGCCGCCGCTGAACAGGGTGAAGGAGGCCTGGTAACGCTCCTGCCCGTCCACGTTGTCGACGAACAGCCGGCCCACCCCGTGACCGTTCACGTCGCCAAGGAGCCATTGCCCCTTGTAGGGGCCGCTGCTCATGTACATCGGCTGGCTGGTGGAGCGGAAGGGCCCGAACGGGATCCAGATCACCGGAGGCATGTAGGGCAGATCCTCGGCCCAGTTGCGCAGCGTGTTCGCGGGCTGGCTGCCCGAGTTGGCGGTGTTGCAATCCGCCACCGAGGCCCCGCCCCGGTTCTCGTTGGTGCACTGCCGGTGGCCGTAGGTCATGAGCGGCTGGCCCGGCTTGAAGAGGCGCACGGGGTTGCCCGGGGTGAAACTGCCCTGGTTGTCGGAGTGCAGCATGTAGACGCCGTTGGTCGCCATGCCGTTGGGCGAGCGCAGGCCGCCCGCCTCCTTGCGGTAGCCGAGGTTGTTGGTGGGCGAGGCGCTCGAGGAATACGGCGCCACCACGGTGTCTCGCGCCCACGAAAGGAGGCCGCCGGTGACCGTGTTCGTCGGCGGCGCGCCCGAGGTGGCGGGACGGCGGATCGAGCCGGAGTAGGCGGCATAAAAGCGGCCGTTATGATACTGCGGGGTGAACATCCACTGGTGGCCGCTGGGGCCGCGGTTCCAGGAGAAGTTCGAGTCGAGGCCGGGCACGTCGATGAGGCGGGTGGCGTTCTGCGCCTTCGAGATGCCGCCGGACGGGTTCAGGCTGTTGATGCGGTAGAACGCCGTGCGGTCCATCACGTACACGGTGTCGTTCACGACCACCACGCCCGGCGGCGGACCGGTGAGCTGGTCGAGGATCTTGGTGGCGCTCACGCCCGACAGGCTTCCGTTCGCGCTGAGCCCGCTCACGAGGTAAACGGAGAAATCGCGCGTGGAAGTCGGGGTCTGGATGTCGCCGCCGCCGAGGTCGCTTTGCGCGCCGAGCGCGACGCTTCCGTTCGAGAGCAGCACCATGCGCCCGTCCGAGAGGAAGTCGAGGCCCATGTGCCCGAAGTTCGTGTTGGGCACGTTGGTCATCACCACGCGGGGGTTGGGGCTGCCGGTGGGGAAGTCCTGCGCGAGGGCGCCGGTGGCCATGACCAACGCGAGCGCTCCGAGGGTTTTCAATGCGGGTTTCGACATAAGCAGTCTCCAGGGGCGGACTCGCGGACGGGCTGTCGGCCCGCGCGAACACCGCCGTGCGTGTGATTCCGAAGGCCTTAATCTACGGTGAATCCGGTATTTTTACCGTCGAAACCTTTGCGATGCTTCCAAAACCCGCCATGTGGCCGGATTTTTTCCGCGGCGGGGCCCCGAGGCGACGCTCACGTTACGAAGCGCCGGGACGCCGGTTTCTCCGGGGAAAAAAAACGAACGCCCGCGCAAACGGCGGGGACGGATTCCGGGCGCGATGGGCGTTTCGGGAAGCGCCGTTTCCCGCCCCGCGCTATCTTGCCGAAAACGGAATTCTCCCGCATCCACGCCCCCGAAGGAAGCTGCCGATGGCAAAAATGAAATCGAATTTTCGCGGTTATTACACCCTCGCCGTAGCCATCGCGGTGGCCGGCCTCGCGGCTTCGCATGCTGCGGCCCAGGCGAAATGGGTGGCCACCTGGGCCACCGCGCCTGAGCCCATCGTTTCCAGCCAAAGTCAGTTCCTGCCGCCCTCCATCGGGCTTGCGAACAACTCGCTGCGCCAGGTGCTGCGCGTATCCATCGGCGGCGACACGCTGCGGATGCGTTTCACCAACGAGTACACCCCGAGCGCGGTCACGATCAACGCCGCAACCATCGCGATCTCGGCGGGCTCGGGCGTCATCGACACGAACACCACCCGGTTTTTCAAGTTCGGCGGAAACGACGGGATCACGATGCCCGCGAACTCATTCGCATGGTCCGATCCTTTGCCTTTCAGCCTGCCGCCGGGCGCGCAGGTGCAGGTCACCATCCATTTCGGGACGACGCCGGCCTACAACGCGTCTCCCAACGTCACCGGGCACCGCGGCTCCCGCACGGCGCCGCTGATCCTGGCGGGAAACCGCGTGGCGGACCGCACCTTCGCGGGCGCCACGACCCTCGCCAACAACGGACAAGGCAGCTGGGTGATCAGCAGCATGGAGGTGCGCGCGCCGCAGGAGGCGGGGGCGGTGGCCATCCTCGGAAACTCCATCACCGACGGCTTCGGCGTCGCCAACAATGCCTTCACCCGCTGGACCGACGTGTTCACGACGCGGCTCTTGGCCCACGCGCGCACGAGCAAGGTGGGCGTGCTCAACGGCGGCATCGGCGCCGGCAACATGGTGAGCGGCGGCGTCAGCACGCCGGGCCTCCAGCGCTACAAGCGCGACCTCTTCGACCACTCCGGCGTGAAATGGATCATCATCTACCTGGGCGTGAACGACATCGGCACGGCGAACGCCAACCTTCCCACGGTCGCGCAAAACCTCATCAACGCCTATTCGCAAATCGCCGACTCGGCCCGCGCGCGCGGCATCAAGGCCTATGGGGGAACCATCACGCCCTTCAACGGCAACAATTACCACAACGCGAACCGCGAGGCCGCGCGGCAGACCCTCAACGCCTGGATCCGCTCCACCGACAAGCTCGACGGCGTGGTGGATTTCGACAAGATCATCCGCAACCCGTCCGACACCACGCGCATCCTCGCGGCCTACAACAACGACTGGCTGCATCCCAGCATCGCGGGCTACGCGCACATGGGCAACTCGATCGACACGAACCTTTTCATCGACGAGGGAACGCCGGTGAGGGCGGGGGCGGGTCCCTCCGCGGGCCATGAACTCTCGGGGGTACGCTTCGCGGGCGCGGCTGCGTCGCGCGCCTCGATCCGCTTCGTCCTCGCCCACGAGGCGCGCGTCTCCTTCGCGGTCCGTTCCCTGGACGGCCGCGAGGTCGCGAGCGTCGCGCCCCGCGCCCATGGCGCGGGCGCGCACGAGGCGGCCTTCGATGCCTCGAAGCTTTCGGGCGGCATGTACCTCGTGACGATGCGCGCCGACGGCTTCGCTGCCAGCCGCAAGGTCCTCGTGCCCGGGCGATAGCGTCGCCGGAGCGGGCAAGCGACAAAGAAAAGCGCCCCGGTCCAGTGGACCGGGGCGCTTTTCTTCCTGACCGGAAGCGACTAGAGTACCACGAAGCTTCCCGACCACGCTCCGTACGGGAGGCTCGTGACGCCGTTGCGCGTCGAGCCGGTATACGACTCTTCGCCGGGCCGGATCTGGATGATGACGCGCCCTCCCGCCGAGGTGGTGATCTTGCCCGCGTGCACGCCCGCGGTGCACACCGACGAGTCGTCGGTGTAGGTGTCGGTGCCCCAGGCGATGCTGGTGAAGCCGCCCGCAGGACAATCGTAGGCGACCTTCAGGTCGTCCTGCCCCCGGAATGAGGTGGCGTTCGAACCCCAGTTGACTCCGGTAAAGACGGAATCTGCCTCAGCCGTGGGGTCGTCGGTGGGGTCATCAGTGGGATCATCCGTCGGATCATTGGTGGGATCCGTGTCCTCATTTCCCGTGGGGTCCTTGTCGCCCGAGTCGTCCGTGGGGACGCAGGCGGAGAGCAGGGAAAGCGCAAAGAGCGCGGCAAGCGCAAGGGTGAGGAAGCGGGGCATGACGGACCTTTCGGATGGAGGGTTGCGACTTGTATATAGTCGTAATGCCTCGCGTCGTCAAAGCGATCGTCAGCGTCCGATAACGGCCTTGCGCAGCGTTTCCATCCCGCCCGCCCGCACACGGACGAAATACAATCCGGGCGCGGCGACCTCGCCGAAGCGGTACTCCGCCGCTCCGCTCCCGCGCCGCGCGGCCACGATCCTGCCTGTCGCGTCGAGCACGCTCACGACGTGCGGCCCCGCCGCCGACACTCCCGCCCGCAACGCGTTCCCCCCCGAAACCCGGAAGCCCGCGGAGCGCCCCGGCGAAGCCTCGATTCCGACCGAACCGCCCCCGAAAAAGTTGCTGTCCACGATGGCTTGCCAGAAAGCTTCCGCTGTCGCGGTTCCGCCCGCGTTGGTGGCGTGGATGCCGTCGCTGGTGTATTGCGCGTAGTTGCCTTCCCACACGGGGCGCAAGTCCACCCAAAGGCACTCGAGCGTGGTGATCGTGTCGCAAAGCTCCTTCACGAGCGGATTGAACAGGTCCTGGTTGGCCTTGAGCGTGGCCCACTGCTGGCCCTGCGGGTCGGGGTAGCGCATCCACAGCACCTTCTCCGTTCCGTTCGCGGCCATGGTGTCGAAGTAGGCCTTCACCGTGGCGAAGGTGTTCGCGACGGTGGGGCAGGTCGCGACGTTGCCGGGGCAGCTGCCCATGAGGTCGTTGCCGCCCCCGTCGCTGATGACGTACTTGGGCTTGGGCGTGGCGTTGCGGTAGTAGCCGAGGATTTGCGAGATCACGGCGCCCGAAACGGCGACCTGACGGAAGCTTTCCGTCGGGCCGATCACGCCGTCGGCGCGCGCGAGGCGGTTCAGCTCGTCGCGGATGTTGGAGGCGGCGAAGAACGACTCGCCGTTGATCACGACGTCGTTGGCGTCCACGGTGACCTGGGCGCGCGCGGTCGGCGCGGCCGCGGCGGCGAGCAATGCGAGGGCGGCGAAAAGGGCGGGAAAGCGGACGGGAAAGGGGGCGGATGGACTCATGGCGTTTCTTCCTCGGGGACGGTGGAGGGCATCGGAAGTGTACCGCCAAGGCGTGGGAAGCGCAGGTCGTTCCTGGGCGGGGGTGGGGACAATTTGTACCGCCCCGCCTCGGCCTAACCGACTCCCCGGAGGGGCCTGAGCCCCTTGTTTTTCATGATGTTCTTGTAGTCCCACTGGATGCGCACGGACTTTTTCAGCCAGCGCTTCAGTGCCTTGGGGTCGACCTCATCCGCCGCGTTGTAGAACACCGATGCGTCCTTGAACTTTCCGCCGACGACGTTCAGGCCGGGTTCGCCGAAATCCTTTCCGCTCCAGAACATGAGGCGGATGCCGGGTTTTTGCTTGCTGTAGCCCACGATGGGGTTGCCGTCGAGGAACCAGACGGGATGGCGGTGCCAGACCTTGCTTTCGGCCTTCGGCAAACCCGCGTCGATCTCCTTCGCGAGGAGGTGGCAGATCTTCTTGTCGGCAGGGGAGAGGGCGGCGTTGTAGGCGCGGATGTCGGCGCCTTTCGGAGTCGGTGGAGCTTCGCCGCGTCGTCTCAGTTCCTTGAGGATCGTGGGCGGAAGGTCTTCCTTGCGGCAGTCGCAGGCCTTGGCATGGGCGACGTACCACTCGACGCGCTGGCCGAGGGTGGACTGCATGGGCATGGGGTGCTTTTTGTGCCAGGTTGTGTTGAGGGGCATGGGGGGAAGATAAATGCGGAAAGGGAAACGGGAATGGCCGGAATCCGGTCATAAGGCGGATTTTGTCGGTGAGGCGGGCGTCGTCTTCGGGATCCGGTATCAAAGGGCGACGTAGGTCGGCGACGCCGGAAGGTTCCCGGGATCCGGGTACCACTTTTCGCGGAGTTCCTTGACCGACTGATGCACGAGGTCCGAGGCGTCGACGGTTCTCACGCGCGTGCCGAAGGGGAGCCAGATTCCCTGGTACGACTCTTCCAATTTGCCGTCGACGGCCTTCGCCAGTGTCTTGACGGCGCTGGCCTTGAAGGGCAACCCGTGCTTGTGCACGGAGTCGATCATCCACTTCAGCGCCGTGTCCGACAGGCCCGTGTTCTTGTAGCCTCCACCGACGTTGGAATGAACGCCTGCGAACCACACTTGGCGGGTCTTGGGGTTGGCGTCCCACCTGAGGACGGGAAAGAACGTGCGCCGCTCGTTGATCGCCATGGCATGATATCCGGCCACGACGGCCGAGGGCAATGCATGGTCGTTGAAATCGGCATCGGTGGTGGTCTTTACGGTGTCCCACACGCCCACGACCTCGACGGGGTGGTCGAAGAATCGTCCTGCCGACTTCAGCGCCTGCATGCTGGCCGCGTCGCGCTTCAGGTAGAGTTGCCACCCCAGTTCGCGGTCGGAGTTCTTGACCGGGATGCCCGCGAAGGAAATCAATCCCGCCAAGCGCCTGGCGGCATAGGCGCCCCGGCTGAACCCGAAAATGAAGATGCGGTTCCGATCCCGCCTCCACTTCTTGTCGGCGAAGGCCTTCCACAGGAAGTTGTACGCGCCCAGGAACTGGCGATCGATGTTTGCACCGTAGATTCCGCCCGGCAGGGCTTCCCATTTCGCCGTGCCCACGCCTTCCATGTAGTGCTTCTCGAGGTTCTTGTTGACGCAGGCTCCGAGGATCTTGACGACGTTGGTCGGGTATCCGGTGCCGTTGTCGTTCCAGGTTCCGTCGCAGCCGATCACGAGGTTCCGGGTCGCGTTCGCGGTCATGGAGCCTCCGGATCGTACACGGCGCAGTCCTCGGACATGTCACCCTCGGCGCATTCGGGCTCCGGCGTGGTGCACCACCAGGTGACGTTTTGGGGGACGTAGAGGCCGAGCGTGGCGAGCGAGACCAGCCAGTAGATGGGATTGGTCTGGTAACGTATTTCGGAGAGCTGCCCGGAGGGTTGCCCTTCGTCATCGATGCAGGCGTTGATGAACGGCTCGTTCGCGACGAAGCTTGCGTTGATCGTTTTGTTGGCGCTCCGCGAGTCCTCGGTCTTGGGGATGTTTCCGGAGAGGGTGAAGGTGCTGCAACCGACCAGGATCGGTAAGGACGCCATTGCGAGGATGCCACGCATCGAAGCCTCCGTGTGGATGTGACCGGAGGACAAAGGAGAAAAGAAACCGGGGAATTGCGAATGGCCGAAATCCGGCCGTTAACGCAGGATTTTCTCCATCGCCTTGCCCTTGGCGAGCTCGTCGATGAGCTTGTCGAGCTGGCGGATTTTCTTCATGAGCGGGTCTTCGACGTTCTCGACGCGCACGCCGCAGACGACGCCGGTGATGAGGTCGCTGCGAGGGTGGTACGCGGGGGCTTGGGCGAAGAAATCCTCGATCGTG
Organism: uncultured Fibrobacteria bacterium; assembly: GCA_965652255.1. Lineage (GTDB taxonomy): Bacteria > Fibrobacterota > Fibrobacteria > UBA11236 > UBA11236 > UBA11236. The sequence goes on from CBFGVC010000042.1 coordinate 12,794, forward strand.
GTTTTCTTGTCGAGGTGCTTCTTGAGCCCTGCGGCGGTGCAGCCCGTGAGCCAGCGGATGAGTTGGTCGACCTCGGCCCGCGTGCGGCCTTTACTTTCGGCCTTGGCGACGTAGTGGGGGTACACGCTGGCGAAGGGCATGGCGAAGACGCGGAGCATGTTCGCTTCGGCGCGGGAGGATGGGGCAGGGGTTGAGGCCGGGGCCTTCGTGCGTGCATGCGGGGCTTCGGCCTTGGGGGCGCGTCCCTTGGAGGGGGGTGCTTTGTAGGCGAGTCCTTTGGCGGCGAGCTCGCCTTCCAGGATTCGGATCGCCTTGGGGCCGACGCCGTGGATGGCCAGAAGGTCCTTCTTGGTGCGGGCGGCCACTTGCCGCAGCGTGCGGATTCCGTTGAGGGAAAGCTCTCGCGCGGCGGTTTTGCCGATGGCGTCGGGCAGGTCGCCGACGGGACGGATGTCGGGTGTGGGGGTCATG
>CBFGVC010000043.1:0-13114 GCA_965652255.1 uncultured Fibrobacteria bacterium
GGCCCCATCAAGGGCTTCGGCCTCACGCTGATGATCGGCCTCGCCGCCTCCATGTACACCGCCTTGGCGGTGACGCGCCTGGTCTTCGACGTCCTGATCGCGCGCCGCGAGGCGCGCGGCATGTCGGTAGGGTCCGGGCTGTCCTGGTTCGGCCGCGTCGACCTGCGCGTCGTGCCCGGCATGCGGTATTACGTGATCGCGACCTTGGTCGTCACCGCGGTTGCCGTCGGCGCCGTCGGCGTCCGCGGCCTGAACCTGGGCATCGACTTCACCGGCGGGCACATCTACCGCGCGAAGTTCGAGCAGGCGCCCAACGTCGAGGAAGTGCGCTCCGCCGTGGCGGCCTCGGGCCTGTCGCAGCCCAAGGTGCAGACCTTCGGGCCGCAGTCGGAGAACCGCCTCCTCATCTCGCTGCAAAGGGGGGAGGGCGACTCGGTCTCCTCGCTGGATCGGGTGAAGGCAGCCGTCGCGCCCGGCGTGATCGAAGGCGAGGACGAGGTGGGTCCCTCGGTCGGAAACGACCTGCGCTGGGCCGCGATCTGGTCCATCATCGCCTCGTTCATCCTGATCGTGCTGTACATCTGGGTGCGCTTCGGGCGCGACGGCCTGGGCTACGGCCTCGCCAGCGTGCTCAGCTCGATCCACGACGCGGTGGTCACGGTGGGCCTCTTCGCCCTGTTCGGGTTCGAGATGAGCCTGCCCTTCGTGGCCGCGGTCCTCACGGTGATCGGCTACTCGCTGAACGACTCCATCGTCATCTTCGACCGCATCCGCGAGCAGGGCGCGCTCGCGGGAGGCAAGGAGACGTTCGCGCAGCGCGTCAACAAGGCGGCCAACCAGTGCCTGAGCCGAAGCGTGATCACCCACGTGACCACCATCTTCACCTTGGCGACCTTGATCTGGTTCGGCGGGTCCTCGATCCAGGACTTCGCGGTCGCCATGCTCATCGGCGTGCTGGCCGGCGGCTACTCCACCTACTCGGTGGCCATTCCCTTCGTGGTCTGGTGGCACCGCCGCCGCACCGGCGCCGTCGCCTAAGGACACGAAGTCCGGCGAAAGAAAAGGGGAGCGGAAACGCTCCCCTTTCTGTTTGTGTTCCTTGGCGCCCCGCGCGTTGCGCCCGGAAGCGACGCGGAGCTTGTCGCTGGATGAGTTCTTGGAGGGAGTCCCAAATCCGTCATTCCGGCCCCCGGCCTACGCCGGGGTAAACTGCGGCGGAAAACCAGCCGGCAGAGAGTGGATGGCGAGAGGTGCTCTTCGACGCCCGCGCACACCCGTCTCCCCCAACGCCCCCCGAACGAAGAACCCTGCCGACCCGGACGCAAAAAAAGGGGAGAGCGTTCCCGCCCTCCCCTTTTCGCGTTTCGCTTTCGCGTTTCGCTTACGCGGTCTCGCGCCACTCCGCCACGCCCAGCGAGAAGAAGCGTTTCTGGTCGGGCATCTCGGCGAAGCGGCTGCGGAACTCCTTGGGCGTCGTACCCTTGTACTTCACGAACTGCTTGGTGAAGAAGGAGTGGTCGTAGAAGCCCGACTCCAGCGCGATGGTCGCGATCGACTTCTGCGTGCTGGCGAGGAGGCGGCAGGCCACGTTGAGGCGCACCATGGTGAGGTAGCGGCCCGGGGTCACCTGGAACTCGCGCTTGAAGCGCCGCGTGAAGCGCGGCAGGCTCAGGCCCGAGATGGCCGCGAGCTCCTCGGCGTGGATGGGCTTCGCGTAGTTGTCCATGATGTGGCGGATGGCGGGCTCCAGCGAGCGGAAGGGCTGCTGCGCGCCGCTCGAACTGCGCGTGTCCTGCGTCACGCCGACGAGCCCGACGATGTTGCCTTCGGCGTCGTGGAGGGGCATCTTGCTCGTGTGGTACCAATCCACCACGCCGTCGGCCGTCGGCATGATCTCCGACTTGGCGATCAGCGGCTTGCCGGTGCGCAGCACCTCCGCGTCGTCGCGGCGATAGGCGTCGGCCTGCAGGGGCCAGAAGAAGTCGTAGTCGCTCTTGCCGATGATGTCGCGCTCGTGCTGGAGGCCGAGCTGGCGGATGAAGGCCTGGTTGCCCATGATCATGCGGCTCTCGGCATCCTTCACGTAGAGCATGATGTTCGTGGGGAGAAGCTCCATCAACTTTTCGACGAGCTCGTTCTTGCGGACGCGCGCGAGGAATGTGTTGCGGAAGTCCTCGGGCGAGAAAGGAGACGACGCTTGCGGCGAAGTGGTTAGGTTTTCGGCATTCATGGTGCACCCAGGGGTTGCTTGATGACCGAGAATATAGTGGGGTTGTTGATATAATACAACACGTTTGATATGAAATCTTCAGTTCGAAATAGCGAAAAATACATGGATTCGGCTTTTTTGGCGGCCGAAAAGGTGAAGGGTACCACTTTGCCGAATCCTCCTGTTGGAGCGATTATTGTCAAAAAAGACATAGTCGTGGCAACGGGGGCCACGCTTCCGGCAGGTGGGCACCATGCGGAGGTCGTCGCCTTGCGGAAGGCCCGGGGGGATGCCGCCGGGGCGACGCTCTACGTGACTCTGGAGCCCTGCTCGCACTTCGGGCTGACGCCTCCCTGCGCGCGCGCGGTGATCGAGGCCGGGATCCGCAAGGTGGTGGCTCCTTGCGCCGACGCGAATCCCAGGGTGGGGGGACGGGGCTTCGAGATGCTTCGTCGGGCCGGTGTCGAGGTCGAAACGGGCGTGCGGCAGGAGCGCGCCGAGGAGTTCTACGGCGGCTTCTTCTTCTGGGCCCGCCATGGACGGCCCCGCATCGCGGTGAAGGTCGCCCAGAGCCTGGACGGCCGCATCAACGCGGCTCCCGGGCGCGAGACGCCGCTCACCGGCGAGGAGGCGCGGCGCTTCGCCCACGGATTGCGCGCCCGAGCCGACGCGATCCTCATCGGAGGCGCGACGCTCCGTGCCGACGATCCGGACCTGACGCCCCGGCTGACCGGAGGGGCCCCCCCCCACGTGTTCGTCCTGACCCGGCGTAAACGGCCGGACGCCGCCTTTCGCGTGTTCGCCCCCCGCCGCCGCTCCGGTACCACCGTGCTGTCGCCGCATGCGTCCACCGGCTTGCCCGCCCGGGTGGGTCACCGTCGGCTGTCGGGCGCGCCCTTGGTGGGCGAGTTGATGGACGCCTTCCGCGAAAAGGGGTGCCACGAGGTTCTCGTCGAGGGCGGGCGCGGGGTCTGGTCGCCTTTTCTCGATGCCGGCTTGTGCGACCTGTTCTACCTCGTGACGGCCCCGGTCTTTCATCCCAAAGGCGACAGGTGGGACTCGGGACTGGCTCCGGGATGGGCGAAACCCCTTGAATTTCATAGATTTGCGGGGCTCGGAAGGGATATCCTGACCGAGTTTCGGCGGCGCATGTAGGGGCTTGCAAGGGCGAATGGGATTCGCCCTTGCGCCCCCTCACCGCGCGCCGCCGCGTGCAGATCATCAAGGGGCATCATGTTCACCGGAATCGTGCAGGAGATCGGAACCGTCCGCGCCCGCGCACCGCGCGATGGCTCGGTGCGCTTTTCGCTGAGGGCTCCGGGGATCGCCCCGCGGCTGGCCGTGGGCGACAGCGTCGCCTGCGAGGGCGTTTGCCTCACGGTGGAAAGCCTCGAGCCGCAGGGCTTCGCGGCGACGGCGGTGCCGGAGACGCTGGCCCGCACCACCTTGGGCGACTGGGAACCGGGAACGCGGGTGAACCTGGAGGCCTCCCTCACGCCCGCCACGCCCATGGGCGGGCACTTCGTGCTGGGCCACGCCGACGGCTTGTGCGAAGTGGCCGAGATCCGCGACCTCGGCGAGGGCGGAGGCCGCGAGCTCTCGTTGCGGATCCCCGGCGGCTTCCGGCGCTATTGCGCCTACAAGGGCTCGATCGCCTTGGCGGGCGTCAGCCTGACCGTCGCGGCGCTCGAGGACGAGGGCGTGCGCATCGCGGTGATCCCGCACACGCTCGCGGCGACCACGCTGGGCGGGGCGAAGGCCGGCGACCGCCTGAACTTCGAGGCGGACGTGCTCGCGAAATATGTGGAGCGGATCACGCAGGCGGCGCAGGCGGGACAACATGCGCTTTCATAGCGTCCCGGAGATCCTCGCCGACCTCAAGCGCGGCCGCGCCGTGGTCGTGGTCGACGACAAGAGCCGCGAGAACGAGGGCGACGTGGTGTTCGCGGCCTCCAAGTCCACCCCCGCCAAGATCAACTTTCTCGCGCGCCACGCGCGCGGCCTGATCTGCGTGGCGCTCTCGTCGGATCGCGTCGAGAGCCTGGGCCTGCCGCCCATGACCGACCGCAACCGCTCGCGCCACGAGACCGCCTTCACCGTGTCGGTGGAGGCGCGCGAGGGCGTGACCACGGGAATCTCCGCCGCCGACCGCAGCCTCACCGCCCGCGCCCTGGCCGACGAGTCGCTCGGCCCCGACGCCTTCCTGAGCCCGGGCCACACCTTCCCGATCAAGGCGCGGCGCGGCGGCGTCTTGGTGCGCGCGGGCCACACCGAGGCGGCGGTGGACCTGGTGTCGATGGCGGGCCTGGGCGGCGCCGGCGTCATCTGCGAGATCATGAACGACGACGGGACGATGGCGCGGCTCCCCGATTGCGCGCGCTTCGCCCGCCGCCACGGGCTCAAGATCCTCTCGGTCGCCGACCTCATTCATTACCGCCACGTCCGGGAGAAGCAGGTGCGCGCGGCGGGCACGTTCCGCCTGCCCACGGTCCACGGCGAGTTCACGGTGCACGCCTTCGAGGATCTCATCCACGGCCGACTGCACCTCGCCTTCGTGCGCGGCGAAATCTCCCCGGATCGCGTCGTTCCCGTCCGCGTGCACTCCGAGTCCTTGCTCGGCGACGTGTTCGGCTCGACGCTCGAGGGGGAGGGCGAGGCGTTCCGGAACGGCCTCGGCGTGATTGCCCGGGACGGCGGCGTGTTCCTATATATGCGGCAGGTTCACTCCGAGGAGGTGTTGGCGCGGGCGCTCGCGCGGCATGCCGCCCAGGAATCGCAAGGCGGCGCCGCGCGCGCCGGTCGCGCGCGCGCGAAGGGCGCCGGCGCGATGGACGCCCGCACCTACGGCATCGGGGCGCAAATCCTCTTCGAGCTGGGCGTACGCCGCCTCGACCTCCTGACCAACCATCCCCGGCGCATCCAGGGCCTGGAAGGTTACGGGTTGCGCGTCGCGCGCCAGTCCCCGTTGGCGGGCTCCGGCCGGAGCCTCCGCAAGTCGGGGAAGAAGGAGAAGAAATGAGGGTCATCGAGGGCGAACTCTCGGCCAAGGGCAAGACCTTCGGCATCGTGGTGGCGCGCTTCAACGCCAACGTGACCGAACCGCTCCTCGAGGGCGCGGTCGAATGCCTCGAGGAGCACGGCGCCGATCCTCGCGATGTCACCGTCGTCCGGGTTCCCGGGGCGGTGGAAATCCCGCAGGCGCTCGCTCGCCTCGCCGACTCGGGCACGCGCTACGACGCGCTCATCGTCCTGGGCTGCGTCATCCGCGGAGAAACGGCCCACTTCGACGCCGTGGTGAATCTCGTCACCGACGGTTTCGCCCGCGTGGCCGACGGCCGCGTGCCCATGGCGTTCGGGGTGCTCACCACGGAGGACCTGGAGCAGGCCGTGGCCCGCACGGGGAACGGGGCGGGGAACAAGGGCTGGGAGGCGGCGCTGGCCGCGCTCGAAATGTCCGGCTTGTGGGACAGGCTGGGGGACAAGCCCGGAGACCGGTCGAAATGATCTCCCGCCGCAAGGGACGCGAGTTCGCGATGCAGGCCTTGTATGCCTCCGAGGTCGGCGGCGACGCGGGCCCGGCCGACTCGGGGTCGCTGCTCCACGACGGCCCCGTCGCGCCCGAGACCCGCGAATACGGCATGTCCCTCGCGCGCACCGTGAAGGCGCGCGCGCGGGAGATCGATGACCTCATCGCAGGGTGTTCCGAGAACTGGGACGTGGAGCGCCTCGCGGTGGTGGATCGCGCCATCCTCCGCGTTTCCATCGCGGAGTTGATGACCCAGCCCGACGTCCCTCCCAAGGTCTGCATCAACGAGGCCGTCGAGATCGCCCGCAAGTTTTCCACCGAGAACAGCAGCCGCTTCGTCAACGGCGTGCTCGACGCCGTGTGCCGGCGCCTGGGCCGTCCCGCCGGGGCGGCCCCCGAAACCCCGAACGACAACGACCCGGATCCCAAGGAAGCCCCATGATCAACGACAAGAAACTCGACTGGCTGCTCGCGGGCGTGGTTTTCCTCGCCGCCTTCGCCGTGTACTTCTCCACCATGGCGCCCACCCTGGCTTGGTGGGACTGCGGCGAGCTCATCGCGGCCGCCTTCACGCTCGGCAATCCCCACCCCCCGGGAAATCCCTTCCTGCTGCTGATCTGGCGCGCATTCATCGTCCTGATCCCGGTCGGCGAAGTCGCGGCGCGGACGAATTTCGTCTCGGTGCTGACCTCCGCGCTGGTGGCGATGTTCGCTTCGTTGATCGTGCTCAAGGCCTTCCGGTTGATGTTTCCTCAGGGCGGGTTGAACCGCTTCGCGCTCTACGCCGGCGCCTTGGTCGGCGGCCTTCTCGTGGCCTTTTCGGACACGCACTGGTTCAGCGCCGTCGAGACCGAGACGGGCGGGCCGTCCATGCTTTTCGTGACGATCATCACTTGGCTGAGCCTGCACTGGTACGGCCTTCGCGGGACCCCGCAGGCGGATCGGCTCTTCCTGCTGATCGGTTACCTCGCCTTCCTGGGTTTCGGCGTTCACCTCTTCGCCTTCATCGTGGTCCCGGTTTTTGCCGCCTTCCTGCTCCTCGATCCCGATTCGCGCCGTAACATTCCCCTCCTTGTCACGGGCGTCATGCTGCTTTCGATCATCTGGGACGTGGGAAACTTCGTTTTCTACGCCGCGGGCACCCTCGCGGTCTGCGCCCTCGGCTGGTTCATGGCGAAGGTCCCGGAGTGGCGCCGTCGCTGGTCGCTTTCCGCCCTGCTTTGCGTCGTCGCGTTCCTCGGCGTGTCCAGCTACGCCTACGTGCCCATCCGCACGTCCGTGAACGTGTCCCTCGACGAGGCCGAGGCCAAGAACTGGGCCGTGCTGCGCGAATACATCGAGCGCAAGCAGTATGGATCGGACTCGATGCTGCGCCGCGCCCTTCACCGCCGCGCCCAAATCGCCAACCAGATCCTCGTCCACCCCCACATGGGATACGGCGGCTACATGCTCGCCCAGTATTTCCCGTGGAAGGTCGGCGACCGGGATGCCGAAACCCTGGAGCCCGTGGAGCGGAAGGTGTTCGGGAAGCCGGTCAGCTTCTCCACGCTTCAACGCTCCTTGGGGGACAATCGGGGAGCGCAGCTCGCGCTGTTCCTGCTGTTGCAGATTCCCTTTCTCTATGGGGGATGGCTGGCCTTCCGCCGCAACCGCCAGGTCGGGATCTACCTGCTGGGCCTTTATGCCGCCACGAGCTACGGCCTCATCTTCTACCTGAACTTCGCCGACGGCACGCAGATGGAGCTGCGCGATTACCAGTATTGGAAAGAGGCGGGATTCCCCGCCGGGCAAAAGCCCCCTCCGGTCCACATGGAGGTTCGCGAGCGAGACTATTTCTTCCAGCCCGGTTTCATTTTCATGGGCATCCTGTTCGGCGTGGCCGCCGTCTTCATGCTGAACTGGGTGGCCGGGCGCAGCCGCGCCTTGCTGCGCCCCGCGGGGGCCCTGCTCGTCGCGCTGGCGGTCGCCGTGCCCGTCTGGTCCAACTACCACGAGCATGACCGCACGGGGGACTACGTTCCCTACGACTATGCCTACAACCTGCTGAACTCCTGCCGCCCGAACTCGATCCTGTTCACCAACGGCGACAACGACACCTTCCCTCTCTGGTTCCTGCAGGAGGTGGAGGGAATCCGCAAGGACGTGCGGGTCGTGAACCTTTCCCTGGTGAACACCAACTGGTACATGCACCAACTGTACGATCATGAGCCGAAGCTGAAGATCGGGTTCACGCCCGACCAGATCGACGAGCTTCAGCCCCGGGCATGGCCGCGCGCCGGCAATAAGCCGACCCCCATACCCATCTCGATCCCGGGCACGAAGATCCAGTACGATCTGGACCCCATGCCCTACATTCGCGTGCAGGACATCATGGTGGTGCACATCGTCCAGAACAACTTCCCCGAGCGTCCCGTGCACTTCGCCACCACGGTGGGCGGAGGGAACTCGATGGGACTGGAGCCCTTCACGGTGATGGAGGGCATGGTCTACACCCTCACGGAGGAGCGCCGAGACCGCGAGCTCGACGTGGCGGCCACCGTCCGCCTCGTGGATTCGGTGTACCAGTTCCGCGGCCTCGGAGACCCGGATGTCCATATCGACAACAACACGGCGGGGCTCCTCACCAATTACTCGGTGACCAACTTCCGCCTCGCGGGCTGGGCGCAGGACAGCATCGGCCGCCTCGCCCCCCGGATAGCCGCCGCGACAGGCGCCGAGCGCGCCGAGCTCGAGGCGCAGCGCGACTCCCTCGTCGCCTTCGCGGAGAAGTACCTGACGCTCAACGCCACCATCCTCCCCGGCGAGTGGCGCGTGCACTACTACGCGGCCCAGCTATACCAGCAGGCAGGCCGCATCGACAAGGCCGACTCGGCGCTCAGGGCAGGGCTCGAGGTTCCCGGAGTGGGCAGCCGCGTCTTCGCCGGGGCGCTGGCGCAGTCGTACGCCATGCAGGGGCGCTCCGCCGAGGCGGCCGCGGTGCTGCAGTCCGCGGTCGACCGCAATCCGGACGACCTCGAACTGGTGCTGACGCTTTCGGAGGTTCACCAGCAGGCGGGAGACCTTCCCGCCGCCGTGGAGGCGCTCGCGGCCTGGGTCAAGCGCAATCCCCGTCACGAGTACGCCGGTCCGGTCAGCCAGCGGGTCCAGCAAATGCGGGACGGAATGTCCGGCGGCGCACCGCCCGCCGAGCCGGCCCCGTAGGGAGCACTGAGGATGAAACCGGGGAACGTCGCGCCGGACGCTTCGGGCGGGCTTCCCCGGATCCTGATCGTCAACTGGCGCGATCCGCGCAATCCCGAGGCCGGCGGCGCCGAGGTGCACCTGCACGAAGTGGCGCGCCGCCTGGTGGCGGCCGGCTTCGAGGTGGCGCAATACGCGCATGCCTTCCCGGGAGCGCCATCCGAGGAAACCGTGGACGGCGTGCGGGTGATCCGGCGCGGCGGGGGCTTCACGTTCAATTTCACGGTGTGGCGCAACCTTCGCCGCTGGTGCGAGGAGCATCGCGCCGACGTCGTGCTCGACGATTCCAACAAGATCGCCTTCTTCGCCCCATGGACTTGCGACCGCCCGGTGGTGCTGCAGCTGCACCATCTCTTCGGGCGCGCGATCTTCCGCGAGACGGCATGGCCCTTCGCGCTCTACGTCCTCTTCTTCGAGAAAATCATGCCGTGGTGCTACCGCCGCGTCTCCGTGCTCACGGGCTCGGAGAGCAGCCGACGGGAGCTCCTGGAAAAGGGCTTCCGCCGGGTGGGCATCGCCCCGGAGGGAGTGGATCCGGCCGCCTACGTGCTCGCGAACCCGCCCGCGCGCGATCCGTCGCTGTTGCTTTACGTGGGCCGGGTCAAGCGCTACAAGGGCCTCGACACGCTGCTGCGGGCCCTGGCCCTGTTGCGCGCGCGCCGTCCCGGCTTCTCCCGCCTTCGTCTGGCCGTGGCGGGCTCCGGCGACGACCTTCCGCGCCTGCGCGCGCTCGCAGTCTCGCTCGGCATCGCCGAGGCCGTGCAGTTCCTGGGATTCGTGAGCGCCCGGCGCAAGGTGGAACTGTACCATGAGGCCGCGGTCGTGCTGAATTCCTCGCGCAAGGAGGGTTGGGGCCTCACCTCCATCGAGGCGAACGCCTGCGGTACGCCCGTCGTGGCGACCGACGTGCCCGGCTTGTGCGACAGCGTGCGCCACGGCGAGACGGGATTCCTCGTGCCGTTCGGCGACGCGGAAGCCTTCGCCGTCGCGACGGAACGGCTGCTCGCCGACAACGCGCTGTGGGAGCGCTTCTCGGAGAACGGCCGCCGCTGGGCGGCCCGTCATACCTGGGAGCCCGCCTATGAGGTGACGCGCGACGCGCTGCTGGCGGCCGCGAGGCCGGGGGACCGGGCATGAGGCGACCCGCGCTCCGGCACGGGTGGATGCTGGCGCGGCTCGCGGCCGTGGCCGCCATCCTGTGGTGGGTGGTTTCGCGCGGCGGCGGCCGTGGGATCGCCGACGCGCTGCTCGCCGCCGACCCCCGCTGGGCGGCGGCGGCGGCGGCGGTCTTCTTCCTCTCCATCGTGGCCGGCGCGTGGCAGTGGCACCTCCTGCTTCAGCTCCAAGGGATCCGCTTCGGCTTCGCGGCGTGCTTCCGTTCCTACTACTCGGGCATGTTCCTCAACAATTTCCTGCCCGGGACGGTGGGAGGCGACGCCTTGCGCGTCTGGGACGTGCATCGCCATCGCGACGAGGGCACCCCGCCCTCGCTGGGAAGGGCTGCCGCATCCACCTTGCTGGACCGGCTGATGGGCTTCAGCGCCTTGTCCTTCTTCTCCCTCCTGGCGCTCGCGCTGGAGTTCCAACGGCAGGATTTGCCCCATGGGCTCCTGCTCAACCTCCTCAAGGCCGTCGGCGCCGTGTCCGCCGCATTCGTCCTCCTTCTCCTGTTGCTCCTGAGCCGGCGATTCTCGGGAGCTCTCGACGCGGCGATCCGCGCCTTGGGCATGGAGCGGCTCGGGGGGCTTCACGCCCGGGTGCAGGACGCGTTGCGCGCCTATCGCTCGCGCTGGGGAAGCATCGCGGGCGTGTTCCTGGTCGCCTGCCTCGTGCAGTTGCTTCGGGTCGCGGTGCATGGCTTCTGCGCCCTCGCGCTTCAACTCTCCATCGCCCCCGCCTTCTTCTTTTCCTTCATCCCGCTGATCGCCTTGACCGCCGTGCTTCCGCTGAACGTGGGAGGCTGGGGCGTACCGCAAGGCCTCGGCGCTTATCTCTACGGTCTCCCGGGGGTGCTGGCCGCCGCGGGCGCGTCGGGAGCGGCGGCCGCGTTCGATCCCAAGGCCGCCGCCGCCGCCCTCACCTTTTTGCCCACCGCCGTGGGCATGGTCGTGATGCTGGGCGGGGGATTTTACCTTGTGTTCCGTCCACCGCGAGAATCTCGCGAACCCCGGAATTCATCGTGACGCAACTGACCCTCGTCATCCCCGCCTACAACGAAGCCGAGAGCATCGCTCCGCTGCTCGACGAAATCCGCGCGGTTTGCGACGGCCACGGCATCTCCTACGAGGTGATCGTGGTGGACGACGGGAGCACCGACGGCACCTTCGAGCGGGTTCGCGACGCGAACGCGCGCGATCCGCGAGTGCACGGCGTGCGCTTCCGCCGCAACAGCGGCAAGGCCGCGGCCTTGGCGGAGGGTTTTCGGCGCGCCCAAGGCCGGTATGTGATCACCATGGACGCCGACCTGCAGGACAACCCGTCCGAGATTCCCGGCCTTTTGCGCATGCTGGACGAGGGCGCGGACATGGTGTCGGGCTGGAAGAAGGTGCGGCATGACCCTTGGCACAAGACCATGCCGTCCAAGCTGTTCAACGCCGTGACCGCCTCGGCGTCGGGCATCAAGCTGCACGACTTCAATTGCGGGCTCAAGGCGTATCGCTCCGAGGTGGTCAAAAGCGTCGAGTTGTATGGCGAGCTGCACCGCTATATCCCGGTGCTCGCGCATTGGGACGGTTTCTCCGTGGCGGAGAAGGTGGTCGAGCACCGGGCCCGCGTTTACGGCAAGTCGAAGTACGGGCTGGCCCGCTTCACCAACGGCCTGTTCGACCTGATCACCCTGCTCTTCCTGCACCGCTACACCCGCCGTCCCCTGCACTTGTTCGGGTTGATCGGGCTGGTGTTCACGCTGGCGGGCGTGGGCGTGCTCGCCGGGTTCGGCGTCGAATGGCTGCTCACCGGGGCCCTGCACGTGCGCCCGCTCATGCTGGCCGGCGTGGCCTCCATGATCGTGGGCATCCAGTTCGTGTCCATCGGCCTCCTGGGCGAACTGATCAACCAGCGCTTCGCGGCGGCCGCCCCGCCGCCTCCCATCGCCGCGACGACTCCCGGCGCGCCGGACGCGACCGGGACGGAGCCGGGGTGACGCGCGTCCTGATCGTCGGCTGCGACGGTCTCCTTGGGCAAAACCTCTTGCGGACCGCCTCGCCGGCGATGGGGCTCGTGGGCCTCGCGCGCCATGAGAGCCCGGCTTGGCCGGACCTGCTTTCCGGTTACCACCGCCGCGACATCGCCGATCCCGGGACCTGGCGTTTCGTCCGCGAGGCCGTGCGCCCCGACCTCATCGTGAACGCCGCGGCATTCACGGACGTGGATGGCTGCGAACGCGACCCCGAGGCGAATCAGCGCATCAACCGGGACGCGGTTCGCATGATGACCGAAACCGGCATCCCCCTCGTGCAGGTCTCCACCGACTACGTCTTCGACGGCGAGGCGGGCCCGTACACCGAGGAAGACGCGACGAATCCGCTCAGCGCCTACGGCCGGACCAAGCTGGAAGCCGAGGGCGTCGTCCTGTCCGCATCGCCGCGCAACCTGGTGGTGCGCACGGCATGGGTCTGGGGCGCCGAAAAAGGCGCGAAAAAAAGCTTCACCGACTTCGTAAGGGAGACCTTGGGCGCCGGCAGGACGGCGCGCATCGTGACCGACCAATGGAGCAATCCGACCTGGGCGGAGGACCTGGCGACGGCGATCTGGAAGTTGGTGGTGGGGGGGCGTTCCGGGCTTTATCATGCCGGGGGGTCCGACCGGGTCAGCCGCCTCGACTGGGCGAAGCGGGTGGCTGCGGCCTTCGGGCTCGACGCGGGGCTGATCGAGCCGGTCACCACGGCCGAGATGAACCCGCTCGCGCGGCGACCGCTGCGGGCGGGGATGTCGAGCGCCAAGCTCGAGAGGGACACGGGCTTTCGCCTGCGGGGACTGGATGAGCAACTCAAGGCTCTTTCGCCCTAGCCCCGCGGCTCCCGGCCACCGTCCTGCTATATTACCTCGCCGTTATCGCCCGGCCCGACCATGCCCAAGACCCTCATCATCATCCCCACCTACAACGAGATCGAGAATCTTCCCCTCATGATTCCCGCCCT
>CBFGVC010000044.1:0-12986 GCA_965652255.1 uncultured Fibrobacteria bacterium
AGGGGGAAGAGGAAGGCGTAACCGATATTATGACGAAGAACATGGTCCTGGATCTTCGTGCCGTCGTGGGTAGAGCGGGGCCTGAGTTTCAAGGGTGAAAAATCAGGTTGTGACGACGGTCATCTTTTCCGGCGACGAACAGGAAAAACCGTTAATTGGGCGTGACGTCTGTCACGGTGGTTTTTCCTGGAATGCGATATCGTTTCGTCATGTCTTCAAATCGACGATCCCTCCGCCTCCCCGGGTACGATTACCGTCGTCCCGATCCGTATTATTTCACGGTGTGTACTGAACACAGGGAATGCCTGTTCGGCGAAATTCATGATGGTATCATGTATCCGAATGCCTGGGGGAAAATCGTGCAGGCCTGTTGGGATGAATTGCCCCGTCATTTTCGGAATGTCGTTCTGGACAAATTCGTGGTGATGCCCAATCACGTGCATGGGATTTTCTGGATCGTACGGCGCGATTGGTCTGGTGATCCTGTAGGAACCGGCGGGCATCACGTCCGTGATTTCCTCGGATCCGATTCGGTTCCATCCGTAGGGATGACGCATGCGTCATCCCTGCTGGATCGTATCGCGTATTCGCGCATGTCCCCGCATCCATCGCGCGCACGGGGACCGAAACCGGGATCGGTGGGGGCAATTATCGGATCGTTCAAATCCGCAATTTCCCGGTTGATCAACAGATCGCGTCGACAACCCGGTGCGCCGGTGTGGCAATACAACTACCACGAACGAATCGTGCGTACGCAGGCATCGCTGGAACGCATCCGGCGCTATATCGATATGAATCCACAGAACTGGCATCGGGATCGCCATCGCCCACCTGGTTGACCGCCGAAGAACAGCCTACAACAACGCCTCCTGCCCCGGATCCTTCGCCGGAGGCGTGAGCCCCAAGTGCCGGTACGCGTTCGCCGTCGCGACACGACCGCGCGGCGTCCGCTTCAAGAACCCGATCTGCAGCAGGTAGGGCTCGTACACCTCCTCCACCGTCTGCTCCTCCTCGCCGATCGACGCGCCGAGCGTCGAGAGGCCCACCGGGCCGCCCTCGAACTTCGTCACGATCGTCCGGAGGATCGCGCGGTCCATGTCGTCGAGGCCCAAAGGATCGATGCCGAGCATTTGCAGCGTGCGTTCCGCCGTCGCCGCGTCGATGGCCCGGGAGCCCTTCACCTGGGCCACGTCGCGGCAGCGCCGCAGGACCCGGTTGCCGATGCGCGGCGTACCCCGGCAACGGGAGGCCAGCAGCGAACACCCCCCCTCATCCAAGGTCACGCCCAGGATTTTCGCGGACCGGGTGAGGATGCGCTTCATCTCCGCCTCGCTGTACATCTCGAGCCGGAAGCTGAGGCCGAAGCGGTCGCGCAGGGGAGAGGTGAGCATACCCGTGCGCGTGGTGGCGCCCACGAGGGTGAACTTCTTGAGCGGCAGGTTGATGCTCTTGGCGGAGGGGCCCGGCTCGAGCAGGATGTCGATCTTGAAGTCCTCCATCGCGGGGTAGAGGAATTCTTCGATCACGCGATTGAGGCGGTGGATCTCGTCGATGAAGAGGATGTCGCCGGCCTCGAGGTTGGTGAGGAGGCCCGCAAGCTCGGAAGGCTTGGAGAGCGCGGGGCCGGAGGTGATCTTGAGGCTCGCGCCCATTTCCTTCGCGACGATGTGCGCGAGGGTGGTCTTGCCCAGGCCCGGCGGGCCCGCGAGCAGGATGTGGTCGATGGGCTCCTTGCGTTGGCGCGCGGCCTGCAAAAAGATCGACAGGCTCTCCTTCAGCTTTTCCTGGCCGGTGAAGTCGGCGAGGCTGTCGGGCCGGAGGCCGACGTCGCCCTCGGGGTCGTCTCCTAGCTGCTGCGGGGCTATGACGCGTTCGGCCATGGCGCAAAGATATATCCGGGGGGAAGGTGGTGGATAGTGCCCGGAATCGGGGGGCAAGGGTGGCGCCAGCACGGCATCACAACATCACGACAGCACGGCAACGGAATACGGAACGCGCGCGAAGGACTGTCGTTCTGTTGTTGTGCTGCCGTGATGTTGCGCTGTCTTCACGCCTCCTGCAGCGCCTGCGCGATCAGCGCGCTGAGGCCGGCGTCCGCGCCGAGCTTTTGCGAGGCCTTGCGCACCGCCTCCTGCGCCGCGGCTTCCTTGACGCCGAGCGAGACCAGCGCCGCGACCGCGTCGCGGAAGGTCGCGCCTTGCCCGGAGTCCTCCGGAACGCTCCCGGCCGCGGCGTCCTCGCGCGGAATGTCGAGCTTCGACATGGAGGCGCGCAGCGAGGCGATGAGAACCTCGGCCGTCTTCTTGCCCACGCCCTTGAGGGCCGTGAGGCTGCGGACGTCCCCGTGCAGGATCATGTCGGCCAACCTTTGCGGCGACACGGCCGAGAGGATGCGCAGCGCCAGCTTGGGCCCCACGCCCGAGACGCCGAGGAGCTTGAGGAAGAGCGCGCGCTCGGCGGCGTCGGTGAAGCCGTAGAGATCGAGCGCCTCCTCGCGCACGTGGAGGTAGGTGAGGATTTGCACGGTGTCGCCGGGAGCGCCCGCGCGCTCGGCGGTGCGTAGCGAGACGTCGACCCCGAAGGCGACGCCGCCTCCGCCCTCGCCCTCGCCGCCGACGTCGATGACGAGGCGCGTGGCGTGCTTGGCTACGAGCTTGCCGCGCAGGAACTCGATCACTTGGACCTCCGCGCCGCCCGGGCCTGTTTGGAGAGCGGCGAGCGGGCATGTAGCAAATGGCAATAGGCCACCGCCAGCGCGTCGGCGGCGTCGGCGGGGCGGGGAAGGTCGCGCAGCTGCAGGTGCGATTGCATGAGGGCGGCCACTTGTTCCTTGGACGCGCCGCCGCGGCCGGAGGCGGCCTTCTTCACGAGGCTGGGCGGGTATTCGGCGACCTCGATGCCGCGCGAGGCCGCGGCGACCATGATGGCGCCGCGCGCATGCCCCAGCACGATGGACGCGCGCGGGAACTTCGCGTGGAAGGCGGATTCCAGCGCCATCGCGGCCGGGGAATAGGTCTCGATGAGGGCGCCCAGCTCGCGGTGGATTTTCTCGAGGCGCCCGGGCAAAAGGTCGGCGGCGCGGCTGCGGATCACCCCGTACTCGAGCACGCGCACGCGCCCGCCGCGCTCCTCGAGGAAGGCGTATCCGGTGACCGCGGTGCCCGGATCGACGCCGAGTGCGATCATGATGCAACCCTCCCCGCGCCCGGAGGCGATCTCAGAGGTTCTCGATCTCGTTCGGGTCGAACTCGGCGTTGGTGTGCACCTGCTGCACGTCGTCGAGGTCGTCGAGGGCCTCCAGCAGTTCCATCGCGCTGGCGGCGGCCTCGCCGGTGACCTTGATCATGTTCTCGGCGACCTTCGAGAGCTCGGCGCTGGAGGGTTCGATGCCCTTCTTCTGCAGGGCGTCCACCAGCTTGTGGTAATGCTCCGGCTCCACGCGGATCTCGTACTCCTCTCCGGAGGCGTCGAAATCCTCGGCGCCGTTCTCGGTGGCGAGCTCGAAGAGCGCGTCCTCGCCGATCTTGTCCTTGGGCACGGTGACGATGCCGCGGGTCTTGAACATCCAGGCCACCGAGCCTTCCTCGCCCATGTTCCCGCCGTTCTTGCTGAAGGCGTGGCGCACCTCCGCCACCGTGCGGGTGCGGTTGTCGGTCATGGTGTCGATGAGGATGGCCGTGCCGCCGGGCCCGTAGCCCTCGTAGGTGATCTCGGTGTAGCTGACGCCCTCGAGCTCGCCCGCGCCCTTGGCGATGTTGGTCTCGATGTTCTTCTGCGGCATGTTGGCCGCCTTGGCCTTGAGGATGGCGGCGCGCAGGCGCGGGTTGGCGTCGGGATCGGACCCGCCCGCGCGGGCGGCCACGGTCAGCTCGCGGATGATGCGGTTGAAAACCTTGGCGCGGGCTTGGTCGATCCGCGCCTTTTTGCGTTTCGTCGTCGCCCATTTCGAATGGCCGGACATGGAGGGTTCCTCGAATGTGAGCCGCAATAATAGCTAGGGGCGAGGCGGGAAGAACAGGTGAGGCCCGGGGTGGGTGCGGATTCTCCGGCAATTCCTAGTTTCGGATCATGCCCAGACTCATCTTGGCGGTAATTCCGTATGTCATCTCGGTCGCGTCTCTTTTGGCGGCGGCCCCCGCGCGGGCTTCCACGGCCGATGCGCCGGACGATGCGCGCGAGGCGCCGGCGCATGCCGTCGTGCTGGAGGGCGACACGCTGTTCGTGCTGCGGTCGGGATCGGGAGAGCTGTCGGCCCGCGAGCGGGCGGGGATCGTCACGGCCCGCCTCGCGGCGATCCTCGAGCGGCCGGTCGTCGCGTCGGAATCGTTGCGGGTGGCCGTGGACGGTCAGGATCGCTGGTTGCTCTACGCGGGGGAACCCCTCGTGAAGATCACGCCCGGGGACGCGGGGCCGGCCGGGGAAGGCGACCCCGATTCGCTCGCGGAATCCTGGCGGGCGAGGGTGGGCGAGGCTCTGGTCGCCGGCTCCGCCGAGGCGAACCTGTGGCGCATCCTGCTGCATGTCGCCGGCGTGGCGGGCATCCTCCTGCTGATCGTGGGCGTCGAGTTGCTGGTGTTCCGCCTCGCGGCTCGCGCCAAGCGGGCCATCACGCGCCTGGCGGCGGCGCGCAAGCTGCCGGCCTTGCGCATCCAGCGCGTCACCCTGCTGACGCAGGAACGGTCCCAGGAAATCCTGCAGGCGGTGTTCCGCACCCTGGTGACGGCGGCGCACGTGGTGGTGGCCTACGCGGCGCTGCTCCTGTTGTTCTCCGTGTTCCCGTGGACGCGGCACTGGGCCCACGTCATCTTCCTGTGGTCGCTGCGTCCCTTCAAGGCCGCCGCGCAGGGCCTCATCGAATTCCTCCCCGACCTGTTTCACATCCTCGTCGTCCTGCTGCTCGCGCACCTGTTCCTGCGGCTGGTGCGCCGGCTCGCCGCCGAGGTCGAAGCCGGCAACCTGCGGCTTCCCGGGTTTTATGCCGATTGGGGCCGCCCCACCTTCAACATCATCCGTTTCATCACCTACGCCTTCGCGCTGGTGCTGATCTTCCCCAAGCTTCCGGGGAGCGAATCGACCGCCTTTCGCGGTGTCACCGTGTTCCTGGGAGTGCTGGTCTCCCTCGGCTCGACCGCAGCATTCTCCAACATCGTGGCCGGCGTCGTGATGACCTACATGCGCTCGTTCCACGCCGGGGACCTGATCCAGGCGGGAGAGGTTCGCGGGGTGGTCGTGGAAAAGACCATGCTGGTCACGCGCCTGCGGACGTTCCACGGCGAGACCGTGACCCTGCCCAACTCGGCGCTGCTCGCCGGCAACACCACGAACTTCACCACGATGTCGCGCAGCAGCGGGCTCGCGCTCCACACGCGGGTGACCATCGGCTACGACGTGCCTTGGCGGAAGGTGGAGGCCTTGCTGCTCGAGGCCGCCCGCAACACCCCGGACATCCTCAAGGAGCCCGAGCCCTTCGTCCTGCAAAGCGAGCTCAGCGACTTTTACGTGGTCTACGAACTGAACGCCTACAGCAGCGATGCCGTCCGCATGCCGCTCACCTACAGCGCGCTCCACCAGAACATCCAGGACGCCTTCTTCGCCGCCGGCGTCGAGATCATGTCGCCGCACTACCGGGCCCTGCGCGACGGGAACGCGCCGGCGGTTCCGGCGGATTCGTCCCGGCCATCCAAGGCCGAGGGGAAGCCGGGCACGGGGGAGGGATCCGCCTGATGCGGCCCTTCGTTCGGCAACCCCTGTGGTACAAGGACGCGGTGATCTACGAGGTCCACGTGCGGGGCTTTCGCGATTCCGACGACGACGGCATCGGGGACTTCCGCGGGCTGATCGAAAAGCTCGACTACATCCGTGACCTGGGGGTCACCGCGATTTGGCTCCTGCCGTTTTACCCGAGCCCGCTGCGCGACGACGGCTACGACATCTCCGATTACCGCACGGTGAACCCGGCCTACGGCACCCTGGAAATCTTTCGGGAGTTTCTCGACGAGGCCCATGCCCGGGGGCTGTACGTCATCACCGAGGTGGTCATCAACCACACCTCCGACCGGCATCCCTGGTTTCAGCGCGCGCGCGTCGCCCCGCCGGGAAGTCCGGAGAGGGATTTTTACGTGTGGAGCCACGGGAAGGCGGCCTACGGCCAGGCGCGCGTCATTTTCCAGGACTTCGAGCCGTCGAACTGGACATGGGACCCGGTGGCGCGCGCCCACTATTGGCACCGCTTTTACCACCATCAACCCGACCTCAACTTCGACAACCCGGCCGTGCACGACGCGGTGCTGTCGATCCTCGATTACTGGCTCGAGATGGGCGTGGACGGATTGCGCCTCGACGCCATCCCGTACCTGTACGAGCGCGAGGGCACCAATTGCGAGAACCTTCCCGAGACGCACGCCTTTTTGCGCAAGCTCTCCGCGCACGTGCGGGCCCGATTCGAGAACCGCATGCTGCTCGCCGAGGCGAACCAATGGCCCGAGGACGCGGCCGCCTACTTCGGAAACGGCGACTCGTGCGACATGGCCTTCCACTTTCCCCTGATGACGCGCCTTTACATGGCGGTGGAATCGGAGGATCGTTTCCCGGTGCTCGACATCCTCGACCAGACGCCCGCGATTCCCGACGCCTGCCAATGGGCGATCTTCCTCCGCAACCACGACGAGCTCACGCTGGAGATGGTCACCGACGAGGAGCGCGACTACATGATCCGCGTCTTCGCCAAGGACCGGCGCGCGCGCGTGAATCTCGGGATCCGCCGGCGGCTCGCGCCCCTGCTGGGAAACAGCCGCCGCAAGATCGAGCTGATGAACGCGCTGCTTTTCTCCATGCCGGGCACGCCCGTCATCTACTACGGCGACGAGATCGGGATGGGCGACAACATCTACCTCGGAGACCGCGACGGCGTGCGCACGCCGATGCAGTGGAACCCCGATCGCAACGCCGGCTTCAGCCGGGCGTCGGCGCAGCGGCTCTACCTCCCCGTGATCGCCGCCACGGAGCATCACTACGAGGCGGTGAACGTGGAGGCCCAGGAGGCGAACCCCTCCTCGCTTTTATGGTGGATGAGGACGAGGTTGCGGCTTCGGCAGGCGCATCCGGTGTTCGGGCGGGGGACGATCCGCTTCCTCAAGCCGGAGAACGGCCGCGTGCTGGCCTTCATCCGCGAAAGCGACGAGGAAGCCGTCCTGGTGGTGGCCAACCTTTCGCAGAATCCCCAAGCGGCCCACCTCGAGCTTTCCGGTTACCGCGGCGCGGAACCCGTGGAACTGACCGGCGGCACGCGCTTTCCCGTCATCGGCGAAACGGCCTGGCCGGTGACGCTGGGAGGCCATGATTGCCTGTGGTTCCAGTTGCGTCGCGCCGGGGAGGCTCCCGCGGGTTCCCGGCTATTGCCCGACGCCGGGGAGTGGGCGGATTGGGATGCGTTGGCGGACTCCCTGGCGGCGTCGCCGCGGGCGCCGGAGTGGCTGGTCCGGCACGTTTCCGCAGCGCCATGGTTCGCGGGAAGGCAACGCGTGCTCGACCGCATGCGCGTGAGCGCCGTCCTTTCGAGCGGCGTTCCCGATGCCGCCCTGGTCGTCCTGCGCGCCGATTTCCTGCAGGGCGAGCCCGAGGACTACGGCGTGTGGCTCGCCTTCGTTCGGGACGACGATCCCGAGGAGGCGCCGCCCGCGGCGCTGGCGGCCAAGGCGCGCGTGGCGGGGGTATCGGGACGATTGGGGGAAGCCCAGCACCTGTCCCGCTTCCGCGCGAGCCTGATCGCGCGGCTGTTGCGGATGCTCTCCGGCGAAGCGGCGCCGGACTCACGGTTGCGCGTGAGGGCGCTCGCGGAGGAAGCGTCCGAGCCCCTCGCCTCGCTTCGCGTGACGCCCCGCACCGTCACGCGGCTCGAGGAAGACGGGCCGGGAATCCTGAGGATCGAAGCGGGCGGCCGCCTTGCGCTTCGCTGGTTCGTTCGCCTGCATCCCGAGGAGAGGCCGGGGACTTCCTTGATCGGCGCCCTCAAGCGCCGCTTCCCCAAGGCCCGCGTGCCGACCGTGCTCGCGCGCGTCGAGGGTAACCCGGCGGGCTCGCGGAGGGGAGAAGCGCCGTACCTGTTCGGCACCTTGCAGCGCCACGCCCCGGCCGACAGAAGCGCCGGCGACCTTGCGACCGAGGGGCTGCAGTATTTCCTGCGCGGGGCCGCAACGTCCACCGCCGCGTCGGCGGCTCCCTCGGTTCCCTTGCCCGCTCCACGGCGGGGGCTTTTGCCGCCTCGGCTCGATTTCCAGACCTTGTCCCCCGACCTGCAGGAGAGGCTCGGAGGCACCTGGTCCGCGTTCGTCTTCCAGCTCGGCGAAAGGCTCGCGGATTTGCATCGCGGCCTGGCCCGGCTCAGCGGCTCGGGGAACGGGCTCGCCGCGGGCGGCGCGCAGGATGAATTCGCACCCGAGGCGTTCGGGCTTTTGCATCAGCATTCCCTGTCGCATGCGGTGAGGGTCCGGCTGCGCCGGGCCTTGGAGCAACCGGACAGGGTCGCAGCCTCGATTGCGGGCATAGGGGACACGGCGGGTCTCGAGGAGGCCCGCCTCCTGGCGGGGCAGGCCCACGCGGCCCTGCCGGCCTGGCTGGGACGCATCCGGCAGCTGACCGCCGCGAAGATCGACGGGCAGCGCCTTCGCGTCCACGGGGATCCACGCCTTGACCGCATCCTGTTCACGGGAAAGGATTTCGTGTTCGCAGAGTTCGACGGCCCGCCTTGGCTTCCGGCGTCCGATCGCGCTTTCAGGGCGAGCCCGCTGCACGACCTGGCCGCCCTCCTGCGAGAATTGTCCCGCTGGCCGGGGGTGGCGTTCGCCCGGCACCCGGAATGGCGGGACCTTTCCCCGCACGTGGAGGAATGGGCCGGAGAGTGGGCCGAACTTTCGGCGGGATTGCTGCTCGACGGTTACCTCGACACGGCGACGGGAGAAAAGTGGCTCCCCCGCTCCGAGGATGGAATCCTCCTGCTCGCGGAGTCGTTCATGCTCGAAAGGCTGGCCCACGAGGTGCAGGGAGCCCGAGAGAACCCCGAACGGGCGGCGGATGCGCTGCGCGAGCTGGCCCGAGGCGCGATTTCAGGCTGATTTTCGGCGTTGACAGGGGTCGTATCTTCCTAAAGGGAGGGGAAGGACTTCGGTTTCGGTTTTCGTTTCCGGCCACCCCTTGGAGGCGAGGTTCGCGCGCGTTCCGCGCCCCCTTCGCCATTCCCCGGGAAAGGAGGCCTGAAGTGGGCCGATTGATCGTGGTCAGCAACCGGTTGCCGTTCAGCCTGGCGAAAACCTCGCGCGGATTCTCTTTTCGCCCCAGCGCGGGAGGGTTGGTCACCGCACTGGGAGCCTGGCTCGATCGCGAGAAAAACGAAAGCGGGCTGGAATGCGTGTGGGTCGGCTGGCCCGGCGCCGACGTGCCGGAGGACAAGAAGGAGGCCGTGCGCGAAAAGGCCATGCGGGAGCACGGCAGCTGGCCCGTCTTCATGGATGCCGACGAGGCGGACAGGTTCTACAACGGGTTCTGCAACAAGACGCTTTGGCCGCTCTTCCACTACTTCACCTCCTACGCGACCTACGAGGCGGACCAGTGGGAAAGCTACGTGTCGGCCAACCGGCGTTTCGCCAACGAGCTTCAGGGCCTCCTCCGGGAAGGCGATCGCGTCTGGGTTCAGGATTACCAGCTGATGCTGCTGCCTGCGATGCTGCGGGAATCGCATCCGGGGCTTTCGATCGGTTTCTTCCTCCACATTCCCTTTCCCTCCTTCGAGGTGTTTCGCCTGCTCCCCGCCCGCTGGCGCGAGGAGATCGTGCGGGGCGTCCTCGGCGCGGACCTCGCGGGATTCCACACGCACGACTACTGCCAATACTTCCTGCGCAGCGTGTACCGGACGCTGGGCCACGATCATCGCTTCGGCCGCATCGGGGTCGGGGAGAGGACGTGCAAGGTCGACACTTTTCCCATCGGCATCGATGCGGCGCGCTTCACCGGGCAGGCGGAGGATCCCCAAACGCAGGCGCGTTCCGCCGAAATCCGCGCCGAACTCGGAGAAAACCGGAAAATCCTTTTTTCGGTGGACCGCCTCGATTACTCCAAGGGAATCCTGCACCGCCTCCTCGGCTTCGGGGAATTCCTCGACCGCAACCCGGAGTGGCGCGAAAAGGTCGTCTTCGTGCTGTCGGTGGTTCCCTCGCGCGAGGAAGTCTCCCAGTACCGCCGGATGAAGAAGGACCTGGACGAGACCGTTGGGCGCATCAACGGGCGCCATGCGAACGTGGGTTGGATGCCCATCGTCTATCAGTACCGCAGCCTGGCGTTCCCGGAACTGGTCGCTTTCTACGGCGCCGCCGACGTGGCGCTCATCACGCCCCTGCGCGACGGCATGAACCTCGTGGCGAAGGAGTACGTCGCCTGCCGTACCCGCGACGACGGAGTGCTCATCCTGAGCGAGACCACGGGCGCGGCTCGAGACCTGGGCGAGGCGATCATCGTCAATCCCAACCACAAGGAAGAGATCGCGGAGGCCCTGCTCGAGGCCTTGCGCATGGAACCCGAGGAACAAGGGCGCCGCATGCAACCCATGCGGGAGCGGCTTCACCGTTACGACGCGGCGTGGTGGGCGCATTCCTTCCTCGAAAGCCTCGACGGCGAGACGCGCGAGCGGGAGAAGCCGGCTCACGGACGGGCCGCGCAGCCCCTGACGGGCGATCGACTCGCGGGCGTGCGCGACGGCTTCCGTCGCGCGAAGCGCCGCCTCCTCCTGCTCGACTACGATGGCACGCTCGTGCCTTTCGCGCCGCTTCCGCACCTCGCCAGCCCGGATCCAGCCCTCGGGCAGCTCGTCGCGGGCCTGAGCGCCTCTCCGCGCAACATCGTCGTGCTGATCAGCGGCCGGGATCGCGCCACGCTGGGGGGGTGGTTCCGCGAGGGAAACCTTCGCATGGTGGCCGAGCACGGCGCCTGGATCCGCTCGGACGCGGGGGAGTGGGGCTTGCTCAAGCCCGTGGACTCGCAGTGGAAGGAGACCCTCCGGCCGCTCTTCGCGATGTACGTCGCGCGGCTACCGGGCTCGCTGCTCGAAGAGAAGGACTACAGCCTGGCCTGGCATTACCGCGGCGCCGACCCCGAGCTGGGCGAGGCGCGCGCCAAGGAACTGGTGGACGACCTCACCCAGTACACGGCCAACTTCGGCGTGCAGGTGCTCGAGGGGAAAAAGGTCGTGGAGATCCGCAACAGCGGCATCAACAAGGGAGAGGCGGCGCTTTCGCTCCTGAGGACGCACCAGCCCGACTTCATCCTGTCCATCGGGGACGACCAGACCGACGAGGACGTCTTCCGCGTCCTTCCCAAGGATGCCGTCACCGTGCGCGTGGGAACCCGCTTCTCGGAGGCGCGCTACAGCCTGCCCGACCACGGCGCCGTGCGCCGCCTCCTGGCGGAGTTGGCGGAGGAATGAGGCCGTCCGGTTTCATATTTTGGGGACGTGGCCCATCCTGTCCGCCGCCGTCCCGAAAACGTCCCCGGTGAGTTTTACGTCGATGACACTTGCATCGACTGCGACGCCTGCCGGGCCTTGGCGCCTTCCGTCTTCGCTCGCAGGTCGGGGCAAAGCGCGGTCGTCGAGCAGCCCGTCGGGGCGGCCGCCAGGAGGGAGACCCTGCAGGCGCTTACGGCATGCCCCACCGCCTCCATCGGCACGATCGGGCCCGCCTCGGGCCTCCCGGATGCGCGCAGGTCCTTTCCGCTTGCCGTGGATCCCGACGGGGACGTGTACTATTGCGGGTACCACAGTCGCAAAAGCTTCGGGGCCGCCTCGTATTTCCTTCCGCGCCCCGAGGGAAACGTCCTCGTGGACTCGCCCCGTGCGGCCGCGCCGCTGGTCGCGGCGCTGCACGACCGCGGCGGAGTGGCGGAGATGTTCCTTACCCACGGCGACGATGTCGCCGATCATGCCGAATATCACGCGCGCTTCGGCTGCGCGCGGAGGATCCACGCGGGCGATCGCGCCGCGCTTCGCGAGGCGGAGCACGTGCTGGAGGGCGAGGCGCCCTTGGCCCTGTCTCCCGACCTCGTGGTGATTCCGGTGCCGGGCCACACCCGCGGCAGCTGCTGCCTTCTCTACAAAGGCAAATACCTGTTCACCGGGGACCACTTGGCCTTTTCACCCCGGCTGGGTCATCTCTACGCCTTCCGCGACGCTTGCTGGTTCTCCTGGACGCGCCAGATCGACTCGATGGAAAAGCTGCTCGATTACTCCTTCGAGTGGGTGTTGCCGGGGCACGGGCGCCGGCTATGTCTTCCTGCCGGAGCCATGCGGGAGAGCTTGGAGCAATGCGTGCGATGGATGAAGAAGCCCTGAGGGGCGATCAGTAGCGCAGCCTCACTTCGCCGAACGCGGTGGGCGTCGCGAGGGACTCTCCGGGGTAGCCCTTCCAGTTCGTGACCCACAGGCCGCCAAGGCCGGCCTTCGCGGTCACGTGCCGTCGCCATCGCCACTCGGCGGAGGCGGTCACCTCGTTCCGGGTCTCCACGTCGCGCGCGAGGAATTCCTGCAGCCGGGGAGGCCGGTTCAGGATGTAATCGTCGAAGAGCGAGCTCCCGCGCGACTTCAGGTCGCGCTGCCGGAACCGCCACTCCACTCCTCCTTCGGCGCCCAGCGGTAGCGGAAAGAGCGCCTCGGCGAACATGGCATGCGAGTTGGGAGGCAGCGTGCTGCCCAAGAGCGCGCCGAAATGCTGCATCTGGTTGCCGTAGAGGTAGTGCGCGTAGACGAAAGGGTTCACGCGCGCGTATTCCGCGCGCAGTTCGGCGGGGATGCCGAACGGATCCTGCCAGGAGCCCCCCAAGGTCCACGCGAACTTGTTGACCCAATATCCGATCGGCGGTCCCCCGTAGTCGTCGAGAAGAAACTCGCCGTACAACGTTCCTTGCCCCCAGCGCCACTCGATGTCTCCGGACATCATGGCGTTGTC
>CBFGVC010000045.1:0-12968 GCA_965652255.1 uncultured Fibrobacteria bacterium
TCCAGTATCCCCGCGAAGGCCGCCACGCCGGTGGCGATGGCCGCGTCGTTGAAATCGAAGCGCGGGTTG
Organism: uncultured Fibrobacteria bacterium; assembly: GCA_965652255.1. GTDB lineage: Bacteria > Fibrobacterota > Fibrobacteria > UBA11236 > UBA11236 > UBA11236. The sequence goes on from CBFGVC010000045.1 coordinate 70, forward strand.
TGCAGTCCTCCGCGCTCCATCCCGAGACCCAGCCAGAAATACGCGCCGGGAACCTCCTGCAGGAAGTAGGAAAAGTCCTCGCCGCCCATGCTGGGCGGCGCCTCGCGCAACACGTCGCCGAGCGCCGAGCGCACGCCCTCGCGGGCGAGCGCCGCCATGGCGGGATCGTTGATCGTCGCCGGACAGGCCTCGATCCACGAAAGCTCCGCCTTCACGCCATGCGCCGCCGCGACGCCGGCGGCCATCGCCTCGAAGTCGGCGATCAGGGTCTTGCGCAGCGCAGGATCCAGCGTGCGGAGCGTCCCCTTGAGCAGGCACGACTCCGGCACCACGTTGTGGGTCCTGCCCGCGGAGACGTGCCCGAAGGTCAGCACGGCGGGATCGAGCGGCGAGGCGCGCCGGCTCACCAGGGTCTGCGCCGAGCCGATCAGCGCGGCGGCCGCCGGCACCGGATCCCGGACAAGGTGAGGCATGGCGCCATGCCCCCCCACCCCCTTCACGACGATGTCGAAATTGTCCACCGCCGCCATCGCAGCGCGGTCGGGGACCGACACCGTTCCCAAGGGAAGCTCAGGCCACCCGTGCAACGCGAAGACCGCCTTCACCTCCGGAGCGCGAAGCACGCCGCCGCGGATCATCGCGGGAGCCCCGAGTCCCGTCTCCTCCGCGGGCTGGAAGATCAGCTTGACCGGGCCGGGGAACCGCCGCCCGCTTTCCGATAGCCACCGGGCCACGCCCAAGAGCACCGCCATGTGCCCGTCATGCCCGCAGGCGTGCATGACGCCCTCGCGCTCCGAGGCCCACGGCACGCCCGACTCCTCGCGCAGCGGAAGCGCGTCCATGTCGGCGCGCAGCGCGACGCATGGTCCCGAGGCGCCCTGGGCGGCCTCCCACAACGCCGTGACGCCGGCGTGCTCCGTGAAAGTGCGCGGCTCGAGCCCCAGGGCGCGCAGCTCCGCGCAGAGCGCGTCGCGCGTGGCGGTTTCCCCGCCGCTCAGCTCGGGCCTGCGGTGCAGGGCCCTCCTCGTCTCGCGCGCGGCGCCCGCGATTGGTTCGAATTCGGTGCGCATGCGTCCTCCTCAAATCCTTTCGCCGTCTTCCGGCAGGTAAGGCTCGGGATCGACGTGCTCGCCGTCGAGGCGCAGCTCGAAGTGCAGGTGCGGCCCGCTGGACGCCCCGCTCGACCCCACCCACCCGATCACCTGGCCGCGCGCGACGACGCGCCCCGACCTCACGCCCGTTTCCTGAAGGTGGGCGTAAAATGTCTCGATGCGCTCGTTGTGGCGGATGCGCACGAAGTGACCCCAGACCGGGTCGTTGCCCGCGGAGGCGACGACGCCCCCGCCCGCGGCGAACACGGGCGTGCCGGGAGGAAGCCCGAAGTCGATGCCGGGGTGAAGGCTGTTTCGGCCGGTGAAGGGATCGCGCGCGGGACCGAAGCCGCGCGTCACGATCGCTCCCGCGGGCACCGGGCTCGCGGTGGGGAGCCGCGCCGCCCGGTCGGCGTCGCGGGCGAGGATGAACAGGGTCGAGTCGAGGAAGCGGGAGATGCCGCGCACCATCGAAAGGGGCGCGGCCAGGTCCTCGGCGCGCGGCACGCTGCTGGCGAAACCGGAGAAGCGCGCCGGCGGGTCGCGCGGCTCCGAGGGCCGCTGGCCCTCGAGCCCCGAAGAAAGCGCCACGCGTATCCGGAGCGCCTCGAGGCTGTCCAGGTTGCCCCGGAGCCTCTCGACCTCGTCCCGCAACAGCCCGGACTTTTCGCTCAGCGCCGCCGCCTCGCGCTCCAGCTTCACGCGTGCGAAGCGCCGCTCGGGGCTTTCGCGCAAGGCGCCGGAGAAGACGAGCCAAAAGCCCAGCAGGCACGCCGGGACGACGGTCAGCAGAAGCGCCAGCGCCATCCGGCGCGAGAGCACGAACGCCCGCACCCGCGACGCGTCGCGGGGAAAAAAGAAGATGCGGATCTTGCGGTCCATGGTCGAAGGCTTCCCGCCGGGCGGGGATCAGGGGACGCGCCGGGGCGACGGATCAGTCCGACGCCTTGTCGGCGCCGTTCGTGCCCGCGGAGCCGCCCGGGCTTCGGGAGGCCTTGGCCTCGGCAAGCCGGCCTTCCAGCGCGACGATTTCCTTCTTGTGCGCTTCGATTTCGCCGCGCAGTTCGGGCACGCCGGGGCGCCGGGCCAACCCGGCCTCCTCGCCCGCCGAAAGGGCGCGGTACGCCTCCTTGCCGAGCTCGACCTGCGCGCGCTGCAGCTTGCGGCGCGCCGCCATGAGGTCGAGGTGCAGCTTGCCCGTGCGGGCGGCGTCCTCGATGCGGGCCGCCGAGGTCTGGGCCCCGGCGATGACCTTGGTCTTCAGGCGTTCGAGGAAGGTGTAGTCCATGCGAAAGTCTCCTGTTGCCAATTTAACAAGATCGGGGAAACCGTTTTCGGGAGAATTCGGGGGGGTGCCCGTTGAAATCGGTTCTCCGTCCGGGAACTCCGGTGACGACGAAAGAAGCCCCCAAACGCCCGCATTTGGTATCTTCGCCGCTGCTCCAACCAAAAAACGGGGATACCGGATGCGGATTCGAATGTCACGGAATTCGGAAAGGCGCGCGCGTGGCTGACGCCGGAAAAACCCCGACGCCGGGCCGGGCGCGCCGCGCCGGACGCGCCTTCGTGCGCGAGCTGGTGGTGCCGGTCGTCCTCGCGCTGGTCTTCGTGCAGTTCGCCGTGCAGGCGTTCAAGATCCCGTCGGCCTCGATGGAGAACTCACTCAAGATCGGCGACTTCCTGCTGGGCCTCAAGTTCGTGTACGGCGCGCCGATCCCGTACTCGCACAAGCGCCTGCCCGCGCTGACCGAGCCCAAGCCGGGCGACGTCATCATCTTCCGTTATCCGGGCGATCCGTTCCATCCCGAGGGAAAGCCCGAGCGTTACCGTTTCGTGGCGAACCTGCTGCTGTTCGGGAACATCTATTGGGACCGGACGCCGGAGCCCGGCGAGAAGCGGCTCGTGTGGTACGCGCCGAAGGATTTCATCAAGCGCATCGTGGCCGAGAGCGGCCAGGTCCTCGAGGTCGAAGGCGCTTCGCTGGCCATCGACGGGCGCCCCTCGCCGCTGCCGCCCGAGGGGCTCTACGCGGCCGGAGGCGGCCGCGCGCGCGCCTTCGAGCCGGTGCGCGACCGGCTGCGCTACCGCCTCCCCGTGCCGGGCGAGACCATCGCGCTCGACACGCTCTCGCTGACCCAGGCCTCGTGGCTGCGCTCCATCGCCATCCAGGAGAATCCTGACGCGCGGGTGGAACTGCGCCTCGAGCTCCTGCGCGGCGATGCTCCGGTCGAGGGATACGTGATGCCGTGGCTGCGCGGCGAGGTGCGCGAGCGCAACCACCAGGCCGCGCTCTACTATCTCGGCCTGCCGGTGTCGGAGGCCGCGCCCGGGCTTTTGGAGGTCCGGAATGTGCCCTTCGCGCGCGTGCAGGAAGTCGCGCGCACGGGATTTTTGCGGGGATCCGACCTGCTTCCGCCCGCGCTGCGGGGCGCGGGGGGGCGGCGCGAGGAGTTCAACGAATACTACATGGGCAATTACCTCGACCTCGTTGCCGACAACCTGCGCGCGCAGGACCCCGACTTCCGGGTGCGCGCGCGCCTCGTGATCGACGGCGTCGAATCGGATCGGTACACCATCCAGGCCCCGCTCTACTTCATGATGGGAGACAACCGCGACAACTCCTCCGACAGCCGTTACTGGGGCCCGCTCTCGCGCCGCAACGTGAAGGCCCGCGCGCTCATCATCTACTACTCCTTCGAGAACGAGGATCGGGGCTTCTCCTTCGCGAACCCGCTGAGCTGGTTCACGATTCCCCTGAAGATCCGGTGGACACGGCTCGGACGCCTCATCGACTGAGGACGCGCGGGCGGCGCGCCCTCGGACTCGGGATCGGCTGCGCGATCCTGGGCTTCTCGGCCTGCGCCCACATGGAACCGCCTCCCGGGGGCCCCGAGGACATGACGCCGCCCGAGGTGGCGGCGGTTTATCCCGCGCCCGACGCGGTGAACGTCCCGCGCGACGCCAGGATGATCTTCCAGTTCACGGAGTGGATCGACCGCAACTCGGTGCGCGGGCAGGTGATGCTCTCCCCTCCGCCGGCCGGGCGCGTGCGCGCGGCCGCGGACGGCGACCGGCTGATCGTGGAGCCGCCCGCGGGCACCCGCCTCCGCGGCGGCGCGACCTACACCGTCGCCGTGATGGGCGGGCTCAAGGACCTGCGCGGCAATGCCCTGCCGCGCCCCTTCACGCTGCGCTTCGCCACCGGCGAGGCGCTCGACTCCGCCTCGGTGGGCGGACGCCTGCTCGTCGGGACCCGGCGCGGCAATCCCGTCGCGGCCTTGTACCCGGTGGATCGAAGCCGGGCCGAGCCGCTCTCGCCGCGCGACACGGGCTTCCGGCCGGGCGAGCGGCCCGCGCCGTGGCGCGAGCTTCCCGCCTACCTCGCCGCCGCCGACACGACCGGCCGCTTCCGCTTCGACGCCGCGGCGGAGGGCGACTATGCCCTGTTCGCCTTCGAGGACGTGAACGGAAACCTCGCCTTCGACATGGGGCTCGAGCCCGCGGCCGTGGGCGAGCCTTCCCTCGCGTTGCGTCCGTCCGCCCCGGAGCAAACGCTGCGCCTGGTCCCGATGGACACGCTTCCCCTGCGGATCGCCGAAGCATCCTTCGAACCGGAGACCCCGGAGGCGGCCGGAGATACCTCGGCGGAACCCGCACGGACGCACCTCCCGGGCGTGGTGACCGTAAAGTTCACCCGCCCTCCCCACCCCGCGCGCGCCGCCGACGCCTCGCTCTATCTGGTCGTGGACTCGGGAGCGCCGCTGGTCGTTACCGGCGCGGCGTGGAGCCCCGCGCGCGAAGCCTGGCTGCTCGAAGTCCCGCCCCTGCGCGTGGGGATGCGTCACCGCGTCGCGCTGCGCGCCCGCCCCGATTTCCCGGGTCGCGAGAACCTCGCCGAGCCCGACACCTCGGCGGTGTTCGAGGTGGAAGACGGGGTGGGCGGAAGCGCACCCTCCTGGTCGCTGACGCCTTCGGCGCCTCCGGGCCCCTCGGGATTGCCGGCCACGGGCGCCCTCCGCGCGGGAAGCGCGCAGCGCTTCGCCAGCAACCTGCCCCTGTCCGACCCGCGGTGGGACGCGCTCGCCGCCCGTCTGGAAGCTCGCCTGGACGGGGACTCCGTCGGTATTCCGGTGCGCCCGCGCAAGGCGGGAATGCTCGCCTTCGCCTTCGACTTGCCGCGTCCGCTGCGCGCGGGAAGCGCATTGGAGCTACGGCTTCGCCCCGGAGGCGCGGACACCCTGCCCCGCGTGCTCTACTCCGGATCCGTGCCCGACTCCTCATCGCTCGGGACCTTGAGCCTGCTTCCTCCCCCGTCCCTGCGCGGGTGGACGGTCTGGGCCTCGCCGGTCTCGGCGACGCGCACGGAGGAAGTGCTGCTGCAACGCGGCGGGGGCGACAGCCTCTCGGCCACCCTTTCGCCGGGAACCTGGCGCGTGCAAGCCTTCCTCGACCGCGACGGCGACGGCGTCTGGGATCCGGGCGCCCTGCGCCCGTGGATCGCGCAGGAACCCTTCGCGCTCATCGCGGACCAGGTGACGGTGACGGCGGGAGAGAGGACGGACGTCACGGCGGAGCCGTGACGTCAATTACGAGTTACGAATTACGAGTTACGAATAAAATACAGCGCTTGGATCAAAAGGGGCCCGTAACGGGAGAAATCCCCCACGCCTTCCCGAATGCCGGAATCGAGGAACTCCTCCCCTTGCTTGTAACTCCTAACTCGTAATTCGTAACTCGTAACTCGTAACTCGTAATTGAAAAGCGCATCTACCCCGACAGAACCTCCGCCCACTCTCCTCCCGTCTCCTTCACCAGCCACTCGAGCCTTTGCTCGCCCGCCGGGATGTGTCCCGCGAAGGATTCGATTCCCTTGACCTTCGACAGGAAGCAGTAGGCGCCCAGCGCCTGCATCACGCGCTGGAGCCCCGCCTCCAGGAACGAGCGCCGAAAGTCGTGGAGGCCCGCGAAGTCCCCCGGGAATCCGGTGACCCCGGAGAAGGCCCCCCGGACCTTTTCGTGCAAGTACCGCAAGAGTGCGTCGATCTCGTCGTCGGAAAGCATCACGTAAGGGTCGAGCAGGAGCGAGGCGGCGTCGTAGAGAATCGAGCCCGCGCGGCTGCCTTGGTAGTCGATGACGTGGACGCTGCCGTCGCCCTTCACCATGAGGTTTTGCGACTGGTAGTCGCGGTGCATGATGGCCTTGGGATGCGCGTCCACGCGCGCGGCAAGCGCGTCGAAGGCCGCCTGCAGGGCGGGTGAAGGCGTGAGCCCGCGATGCGCGACCAGGTAGTTGTCGCGATAGTAGGAGGACTCCCAGAGCAGTTGCGAGCGGTCGAAGACGCGCGAGGCCATGTCGGGGCATTCCGGACGAAAGGCATCGCAGCGCGTCTGCAGGTCGGCGAGGATGTCGAGCGCGGAGCGGTAGGCCGCAATGCCCGCCGCGCGATCCTCGCGCAACAGGTCGTAGAGGCGGCGCTCGCCGAGATCCTCGAGGAGCACCTGGCGCGCGTCGTCGTCGATGCAGAAGACGCGCGGCACGGGCACGCGCAGCATGCGGTAGAACTGGGTGATGCGGAGGAAGCGGCCGAAGTCGGCGTCGTCGGAGGGCGAGACGAGCAGCACGAAGCCCGCGCCCGGAACCCGGTAATACGCGCGGCGCGAGCCCGCGATGCCGGCGAGGGGAAGGCGATCCGGCGCGACACCCCGCGCGGCGAGGTGTTCGCGGATGACGGGCGATACATCGCCGACCGGCAGATGGTGCGGGCTGTAGGGGTAATTCATGAATTACCCCTACCGATGGTTCCAATCCAGCGCCCGCACCATGGCGTCGTGCACGCGGCCGTTGGAGAACAGCGCCTCCTCGCGGGCGAGCGTCCACTGGCCGCCGCCGAGGTCGGTGACCTTGCCGCCCGCCTCGGTGACCAGCAAGGTCGTGACCGCCACGTCCCAAGGGCGGAGGTAGGTCATCCAATAGGCGTCGAGGCGGCCGGTGGCGACGTAGGCTCCCTCGACCACGGCCGAGCCCAGCGACTTGATCCGCTGCACGGCGGGGATGGCGCGCGCGAGGGCCAGCGAATTCTCGTCATTCAGCCGGGCGCGGATCGCGTCGTCGCCGACGTTGAAGTCGCCGTGCGAGAGCGCGGCGTCGCGAAGCGATTCGAGCGCGCTCACGCGGATCGGCTCGCCGTTGAGGAAGGCGCCGCCGCCGAGCGAGACGGTGTACAGCTCGTCGAAAACCGGGAGATAGATCGCGCCGCACAGCGTCGCGCCGCGGTGCGTGAGCGCGATCGAGTTTCCCCAGAGCGGCAGGCCGCGCGCGTAGTTGACCGTGCCGTCGATGGGATCGACGATCCAGCGGTATTCGCCGCCGCGATCGAGCGTTCCTTCCTCCTCGGTGAGCAAATCGTGGTCGGGAAAAGCGGCGGAGATACGGGAACGGATGAGACGGTCGCATTCGATGTCGGCGTCGGTGACGAGATCCTTGACGCCCTTATGGCGGGCGGGAGCGAGGGTCTTGCGGCGGTCGAGCGCGAGTTCGCCGGCCTCGCGGGCGAGGTCGGCGGAGAGGGCGAGATAGTCGGTGGTTGAGGCTGCGGTCATGGCGGGCAAGGTAGTAAGGGCGACCCCTGGGTCGCCCTTACGGCACTACCTTTGAGACCATGCCTCCCCCACTCCTCCGCGTCGAGAACCTGTCGATCGGATTCCGCGACCCGAATGATCCGGGCCGCGTCGTGCCCGTCACGGATTCGGTGAGCTTCGAGGTGGGAGAGGGAGAAGTGTTCGGCCTCGCGGGCGAATCGGGCTGCGGAAAGACGGTGACCTGCCTGGCGCTCCTGCGCCTCCTTCCGGCCGCCACGACGGTGATCCTCTCCGGCCGCGCGTGGTTCCGCGACCGCGACCTGCTCGCGATGACGGCGGAGGAGATGCGCGCCGTGCGCGGCGCGGAAGTCGCGATGATCTTCCAGGAGCCTTCGGCGGCGATGAACCCGCTGCTCACCATCCGCCACCAGCTGGAGCTTCCCTTCCGGTTCCACCGCGACCATGTCGCCGAAAAATCGCCGGAAGATGCGAAGCTCGCGAAGGATCCCCTCCCCCGCGTCCGCGAACTCCTCGACCGCGTGGGATTGCGCGACCCCGACCGCGTGCTGCGCGCCTATCCGCACGAGCTTTCGGGCGGCATGCTGCAGCGCGTGATGATCGCGCACGCCTTGTTGCTCAAGCCTTCGCTGATCCTCGCGGACGAGCCCACCACCGCGCTCGACGTGACCATCCAGGCGCAGGTGCTCGACCTCTTGGCCGAGCTTCAGCGCGAGACGGGCGTGGGGATCGTGCTCATCACCCACAACCTGAACCTGATCGCGCAGTATGCGGAACGGGCCGCGGTGATGTACGCGGGCCGCGTCGTCGAGCAGGGTCCGGCGTTGGACCTGTTGCGCGACCCGAAGCATCCCTATTCGCGCGGACTTCTCGACGCCTTGCCCGACATCGACGCCGCGCGCGCTCCCCGCCCCATCGACGGCTCCGTGCCGCCGCCCGGCCGCTATCCGACCGGCTGCCGCTTCCGCGACCGCTGCCCGCGGGCCTTTGAGGCATGCGCGGAGGACCCTGCGTGGACTGAGGTCGCGCCGAACAGGCGCGTGGCGTGCCATTTGTACGGGGTTCCCGCGTGACCGCCCCGTTGTTGTCCGCCCGGAACCTGAAAACCTGGTTTCCCGTCACCGGCGGCCTGTTGAAGCGCACCGTTTCCCACGTGCGCGCGGTGGACGGCGTGTCGCTCGAGGTGCATCCCGGCGAGATCGTGGCCTTGGTGGGGGAGTCCGGCTGCGGGAAAAGCACGCTCGGGTATTCGCTGCTGGGCCTTGCCTTGCCGACCTCGGGCGAGGTCGAGCTGCTCGGCAATCGCATCGACATCGGGAACGCGGATTCGTGGAAGCCCTTCCGCCGCGACTTCCAGATCGTCTTTCAGGATCCTTACACCTCGCTCAATCCCCGGCTTACCGTCTTCGAACTGCTGGCCGAGCCCATGCGGGTGCACGGCCTGGTTCCGCGCGCAGGACTGCGCGACACCGTGGGGGAGCTGCTGCGTCAGGTGGGCCTGCCCGTCGATGCGATGGATCGCTTTCCTCATGCCTTCTCGGGCGGTCAGCGGCAGCGGCTGTGCATCGCGCGGGCCTTGGGTCTGAAGCCCAAACTGATCGTGTGCGACGAGGTGGTGTCGGCGCTCGACGTTTCGGTGCAGGCGCAGATCGTGCAGCTTCTGCTCGACCTGAAGCGCGAGCACGGGCTCGCGCTGCTTTTCATCACTCACGACTTGTCGCTGGTGCGCGCGATCGCGGACCGGGTGCTGGTGATGAACGCGGGGAAGATCGTGGAGGAAGGTCGGGCGGAGGAGATCTTCGCGGAGCCGAGGGAGGAGTACACGAGGACGCTGCTTGCGGCGGTGCCGAGGATGGAGAAAAGGGAAATCGCGGGCTAGGCCAGGCGGTACGGCACCTTCACGAAGCCATGCGCCTTCGGATCAAAGTCCTTCGTGTTCCGCGTCGCCAGCTTCAAGCCGTGAAAATGGGCCAAGGCCGCCTGAAATGCATCCGGCAATTTCCAACGATGTGCTCGGCGAAGAGCCGCTGCGAGGTCGGCAATTTCCGGCGTGATGTCCAGGCACGGCCACGTTTCCAGCATGTCCAGGAAGTCCGAGCGATCGGGGGCATCGGCGCCGGCCAGAACTTCCGCGCGCGTGATCACGGATATCACGGCTTCCCCATCTTTTAAGGAAGCTAGCCAGCGCGTGGCGGAAGCGACACCGTTCAGGTGATCCACAAGAATCACCGTATCCAGCAGGAACCGGGACATCAATCGCCCCATTCATTTCGAAGATCAACGACGTAGTCGACCGCATCCAATTTCCGGCCTTTCCAACGGCCTGCTGTTCTTTCGAGCGCGGAAGAGGATTCTCGATCGGTCGTTTCAACCCGAATCCGGTACTCAGCGACTGCCTCACGAACGATGAAGGCCATGGAAACCCCCCTGCGTTTGCCCAAGCGCTTAAGCCATCGCAGTTCCGTCTCCGGAAGCGATATCAGCGTTCTGGATATGCCGGGACCCAATGCCATGCCAAAATGATATCATTTTGGTGATATCATTTCAAGGGCTCCCACATCCTCCCCCGTCTCGCGACGGGCCGGGGACGGCGGATCAATCCAGATAATCCCCCAAGATCGCCTCGCCGCGCTTGACCTTCTCCCGCACCTTCGCGCTGATCGCGCGATTGTCCTTGCGGATCAACTCGATCAGCCTCGTGATGCGCCGGGCTTCCGACTTCGGGTCGTGCTTGAAGCTCCACAGCATGATCTCGAACATCACCGGGATCAGGTCGAGCCCCTTCTCCGTCATCGAATAAACGCCCTTGCGGGCATCGGCCTCGTCGGCCTCGAGGCGCAGGATGCCTTCGTCCAGGAGCATGTCGAGCCGTGAGGCGAGGATGTTGGTCGCGAATCCTTCGCGCGACTTGAGGAACTCCCCGTACGTTCGCTTTCCGTTGAACACGATGTCGCGCAGGATGAGAAGCGCCCAGCGATCGCCGAACGCCTCCAGGCCGAAGTTCACGGGACAATGCGAACGCAGGGACTTCGCTTTTTTCAAGGCGGCTTCACCTCCGCCCAAAACTTAATGCCAATTGCCGATGGTCACGTCGCGGGGCGAAGGGTTTCCCTTTCCGGTCTCCACGAAATCGCGAAGGCTCAAAAGAAACGACGCCCACTTCGTGCTGCAATGCGCCATGAATTCGCTCTCCTCCCGCCATCCCCGGTGTCCGAAATGGACGATCGCCATTCCCTCCTGTTCCGACAGGTCGAAGCGGATTTCGGTCCCATGCCATTCCGGAGGATCATCCACGCCGCGCCAGCGAACGCTCTTTCCGGGCTCGAGCGCCGTCACGTCCATGTGGATCGTTCCCACCAGTTCGCCGTTCGCGCGGCGGAAGGTAAACGCGATCCGGCCGCCAACGCGGGATTCTCCCGAGGTCTCCTCCGTCCACCAGCCCGAAAGTCCCGGGATCGTCGCAAGGGCTTCATAGGTCTTTTCCAAAGAAGAGCGGATTCCAACGCGATGAATGATATCGGGCATGATGGCCTCCTGGCGAACAAGGGTGAGCCAGGAATATACCCGATATACTTGCATTTTGCAAGTATATAGAACTCCCTCCCGACCGCGCCAAAATGCCGCAAAACCATCATTCCAAATACTTCCCCTCCAGATACCTCAGGAAGTACCCCGCGTCCAGCTCCTCCCCCGTCGCGCGGCGGCACAGCTCCGAGGCCGTGAATTCACGTCCGTGGCGGTGGATTTTCTCCCTGAGCCACTCCCGCATCGGCGCGAAGTCGCCCGCGCGGATCCTGTCGTCGAGCGAGCCCAGATCCTTCTCCATCGCCGCCGCGAACTGCGCGGCGTAGAGGTTCCCCAGCGTGTAGGTCGGAAAGTACCCGAACAACCCGCAGCTCCAGTGCACGTCCTGCAGGAACCCCCGCGCCGCGTCGGGCGGCGCGAGGTCGAGAAGGTCCTTCATCCCCGCGTTCCACGCGTCCTCAAGACCTTCGGGCTCCAAAGCGCCGGAGAACAAGGCCTCCTCCAGTTGAAAGCGCAATAGCACGTGGAGGTTATACGTCACTTCATCCGCTTCGACGCGAATGAAGGAACGCTCCACGGCATTGACCCGGGCGTAAACCCCCTCCAGCGTCGCGACCGCGACAGGAGCCCCCAGCATCTCCTTCGCGATCGGCAGCGCGTGCTCCCAGTAGGCCCGCGAGCGTCCCACGCGGTTCTCCCAAAAGCGCGACTGCGACTCGTGGATGGCCAGCGACGTGGCCTCCGCCAGCGGCGTCCCCCACTCCTCCGCCGGAAGGCCCTGCTCGTAGAGCCCGTGGCCGCCCTCGTGGAGGGTGCTGTACACCGCGTTGAGCCAGTCATCCGCGCGATAGCGAGTCGTGAGGCGCACGTCACCCGGGGCCATGCCTTGCGTGAACGGATGCGCCGACGCGTCGAGGCGGCCCGCCCCGAGGTCGAAGCCCATGTCGCGCAGGAGTCGCGCGTTGAAGGCTTCCTGCGCGACGAGCGATACCTCGCCGGATTGAACGGAAGCAAGACGCGGCCCTTCGACAAGCTCAGGGGCCGCGCTCTTGGCAAGGATCTTGTCGAGCAGCGGAACCAGCCCCTCGCGCAGCTTTTCCAGAACGGGCTTCACCGCCGAGGCGCGCGCGCCCGGCTCGAACTGATCGAGCAGCGCGTCGTAAGGCGACTCGACGTAGCCGAGGCACTCCGCCTCGCGCCGCTTCAGCGCGATCATCTTCTTCAGCCACGGGAGGAAGTCGGAAGGAGAGCCCTTTCCGTCGTTCGCCGCGCGGGCCTTGGCCCACGCCTGCTGCGCCAGCGAGGCCGTGCGCGCGAGGTCCTCGGCGAGGTCGGCCGGAATCTTCCGCGCAATCTCCGCGTCGCGGCGCAACTCGCGCACGAGCGCCGCATCGCGCGGCGCGAGGTCGGCCGCCGAAGCTTCCTCGATCAGCTTCCAGTGCGCCTTGGAGGTCTGCCGCTCGTGCAACACGACCCCCAGCGCCGCGAGGCTCTCGGCCCGCGCCTCGCCTCCCTTTTCGGGCATGCAGGTTTCCTGGTCCCAACCGAGGAGGCCGGCGGCGGACTTGAGCGCGCCGATCTGGCGCGCGGAGGAGCGGAGAGGATTGAGGTTGGAAGGCATGAGGCAATAGTAGGTTCGGGATTCTTCGGCGACAAAGCTGTCGGAGGGTTTGGGATTCTTCGGTG
>CBFGVC010000046.1:0-12810 GCA_965652255.1 uncultured Fibrobacteria bacterium
GCGTGCGCTCGTTCGCCCGGGCGCGCGCCTATCCGTTCCCGGTGCTGCTCGATCCGGACGAGGCGGTCTATCGCCGCTACGACGGGGCGGTGATGCCCACCAGCGTGCTCATCGACCGCGAGGGACGCATCGCCCTTCGCAAGGAGGGCTTCCAGCCGGGAGACGAGGCCGGGCTCGAGCGCGAAATCCTTCGCCTCCTGGAATCCCCCGGCGAAGCCTTGCCCGCGGACGAGGCCCCCGCATTCCCCTTTTCGGAAGGCGTGACGTTGTCGGGGTCAAACTTCCTTCGCGCCAACCATGGCAAGGAGCGTCGCGAAAACCCGGATCCCAACGGCTGGCTCGAGGATTGGTTCGACTTCCGCGTGGCGGGCGAGCATCTCTCCTACGAGGCGCGCTTCCGCGCCTACCAGTTCCTGCGGGAATCTCCGGACGGGCCCGGCGACAACACCGTGCGCAATCCCACCCATCGCGTCGTGAAGCAGTCGTTCGCCTATCGCGACGGGCACGCCGACCTGCGCGCGGGCAACTTCCAGGGCACGCTGAACCGCGGCCTCGTGTTGCGCATGTTCGAGGACCGGCAGGCTCGCATCGATCGCGACGTTAAGGGCGCATGGGCTTCGCTGCGGGGCGGGGATCCCGTCGCGTCGCCGTGGGGCCGCGGACGCGCCTCGGTGTTCGGCGGCAACACCTACAGCCGGTTCGACGACCTGTATGCGATGGACGCCGAGGAGGACGTGCTTCGGGACACCTACCTCCAGGGCGCGGAGGGGGAGTGGGAGCCGCGCGCGGGCGTCACGCTCGGGGCGCAGGCGCTGGAGGCGTACCGCGAGGATCGACACGTCCGCCTGGCGGCGGGAAACGTCGAATGGCTTCGGGGCGGGACGGCGCTTTACGTCGGGTACGCGCGGCTCTCCGGCGAGGACCAGTTCAACTTCCCTAACGAATTCACCGGCCGGGCCGCGTATGCCGCGTTGTCGCAGAACCTCGGGCGCCTCGAGCTCGGGGGCGAATACAAGTATTACCACAACTACGATCTCGGGTTCGCCGAGCCGCCCAGCCTCGTCCCCTACCATTCCTTCCGCCTGACGGCGCGGGACATGCTTTTCCCCAACAACCAGCGGGAGGAAGGGGTACAGCTCCGGGGCGCGTGGGATTTCGGGGATCCTTCGGCGACGGGGCGTGGCGGTTCGCGGTGGGCCCTCAACGTGTCGCGCATCGAGTCGCATCCGGAGCGCGACCCCGCCTACCCCGTCCACCATGTGGAACTGCCCTTCCTGGACATCGACAACTCCCTGCGGTTGCAGGGCGCGGGCGGCGGGCACGTGCTTCTCAACCTGAACGCCAACGCGCAGCGCCGCTTCGAGTCCGGGCTGTTCGAGGATATCCGCGCGGTCACCGGCGCGGCGGCGGGCTCGAAGCCGCTCAGCGGCCCCTGGAACGTGCAGTGGGAGGCGGAACTCCAGCGGAGATCCATCGAGTTCCGATCCCTGGACGCGACTTCCGGCCCGTTGGGCGGGGTCGGCGCGGTTGAAAGCGCCGAGGATCCCTGGCTGGGCGTGCTGTCGGCCACGCTTGCAAGGAGCTCCGCCTGGAGCTTCACGCTGGACTACGAATGGACCACCTCGGGGCGCGATGCCGATCCGGGCTCGATTCACGCCCGAATTCCGGGCGTGGCCAACGGCTGGTCATCCGCCTATTTTACCTTCACGGCCATATCCCGGCACACGATCACCTTGTGGCTTGGCCAGCGCCGGGAGCGCGTGATTTGCTCCGGCGGAAGCTGCCGGACGGAACCCGCGTTCGAGGGAGGCGAATTGACATGGATCGCCAACTTTTAAGGAGCCGGCCCCTGCGGCCCGCCGCGCGTCTCGCGGCGGGCGCCGCCTTGGGCATCGTGGCCGCCCTCGCCGGCGGCTGCCTCTTCGACGACCCGGTCGAGCAGGATCCGTCCCTGTTCGAGGACGCCTCCTTCGATACCTTGCCGGCCTCCGAGAGCTACCGCGTGACCCGGGGGCACATCCTCGAGTCGTTCGGCGCCTTCAATTGCTCGAAATGCCCCGGCGCGGAGGAAAAGCTCTCGCGCTATTTGCATCCTGCCGTGGATCCTTCCGTTTACAACCCGAATCTTGTCATCGTCAACTACCACGTCATCTTCAGCGGCGTGACAGGCACGTGGGTCACGCCCGCCACTCAGGCGCGGTACGAGCAGTTCGGGTTCGTCAGCCTGCCGCAGGTGAAGATGAACGGCGCCAACGCGCCCTACGGGATCCGGGAGACCGACGTCCCGCACCTCCAGGGCGAGTACGACACCTTGATCCGCAGGCTGGATCGCCTGGACAGCCTTTCGTGGATCGATCTGCGGGTCGACACCGCAGGGTACGATTCCGCCGCCGGGAGGATGACCGTCGCCGTCACGCTCCTGAACCGCGCCACCGATGCCCGGGGTGGTGTTTCCGTTCGCGTGCTCGCGGTGAAAAACCGCCCGACCACCATCCAGGGCTCCCATCCGTGGGAGGTCATCGTGGCGGAAACGTCCGACGCGGATTCTTCCGGAGCGCAGATGAGGCTTCCCGGCATGGCGGGGCTTCGGGCCAAGACCTGGGTGGCGGCCATGGACATCCCGGCCGAATCGACGCGAACCCCCCCGACGTCCAGCCCCGAAAATCCGGCCGATTACGCCATCGTGGCCTTCGTGCGCGATGCCGGCGGCATCGTCCTGAACGTGGCTTCCCGAAATTACGCACCGCAGGCCCCTTAAAACACCCCGCGGTGGACGGTTTTCCGCAGTACCTTATCGGCAAGTAAAGCACGGGGGGTCGCCATGAAACAGGCGGCGTTGTTCCTGGCGGGAATCCTCGGCGTCGCCTCGGCGTTCGGCGAGGGTGAGGTCGGGTCACAGGCGTTCCAATGGGTCGACTATTCCGATCTCGCGCCGAGTCCCACCACGTATAGCCTCTCGCAATACCAGGGCAAGGTGGTCCTGCTCGTCGTGTTCCAGTACAACTGCGGCGGTTGCGTCGCCAACGCGCCGCGCTTCGGGCGGCTTGCCGACACGCTGCAAAGTGGCAAGCCGGACTCCAAGTTCCAGGCGGTGGGCGCCGAAATCCGCAACGCCACGTACGCCCAGATCCAGACCTATCGGAACAGCCTGACCAACAGCAATACGCTGACGCTGGACTTTCCACTCGTCAAGGTTCCCTACGACACGGGCATCCTGATGAGCGACCCCACGGTGGAAAACCTGACTCGCTGGAAGCGCTACGACGCGCCGCGCGACGTTTATTTCGTCATCAATCATGAGGGAACCATCACCGCGCGGGTGGCCGGCAACCGGGTGAGTGCCATGACGAACACCCAATACCAGTCCCTTAGGACCGCCCTCGACGCGGCGCTGGCGGCGGCGCCCGCTTCGCTGAACCCCGGCGGTCCGAGCGCCTCGGGTTTTCGCGCGAATCGCGTCGCCCGCGGTTACCGTTTTCGCGTGGACGGGCTGGTTTCCGGATCGGTTCCGCTGCGAATCGTCGATGTCCAAGGTCGCGTCTTGACTTCCATAACGCTCACTCCGGCCTCGCCCGAGGCGGTCTGGAACGGCACAGACGCCGCGGGCAGGCGCGTTCCCAACGGGCTTTATTTCCTGAGGGCGGACATGGACGGGCGTACGCTGAACCAGAGACTGCCGCTGCTCCCGTAGGTCCTGCAAGGGCCGTACGGGCGGCTCTCGCGCCCCTACGGCGCGGTGTATCGCACCTTTCCGTCCACGATCGCGAAGTCGCTTCGCTTGGGCAGATACCCGTCGACCGGCCTCACGGGCGGGGGATATTCCTCGTCCCACTCCAGCTTCCACGCCCCGAAGGCGAACACGGTGTCGGTCCGGCTCCTGCCGCTTCGCGACCGCACGAACATCATGGCTCCCACGATCGTGCTTTCGGGAGCGGTGAAGCGGAATCCCGCGCCGGGATCGATCGCGGGGAAGAACTGGAAATGATGCTCGGTCGCGAATTCGCGATTCGCGTGCTCGCCCTTGCCGCCGAAATGGCCCGGCGCGTTTCCGCCATGCACGTCGCCCTGGAATCCTCCGATGCAGAAGCCGTCCGGGCAGACCTGCAGGTCCCAGCTTCCGGTGGGGGACGTGTCCCCTTCCACCTCGCGAGGCATGGCCCAGAGGGTGTCGATGCCCACGTAGAAACTGTCGGGACGGCGCAACGAATCCCGAAAGGTCCAGGCGAACAGCAAGGTCCCCTCCTCGATGGCGATGCTATGGCTCGAGTCGAGCGTGCGATACCATTTGGGGTTGTAGAGCAACTCGTCCAGCCGCGCGGCGCCAGGCTCGGGAGCTTCTTCCTCACCGGCGGACACGCAGGCCGACAGGCCGGCCTGCAGCGCGAAGGCCGCGAGGAGAGAAGGCGCGAGAACTCGCCGCGCGAAGGCAGGGAAGAGGCTCACGCCTTCAATATACCGCCACGGCGCGTGCCCGAAGGGGGTTAAAACCCGAAAGGGAAAGCCGGGCGAGCCTTTCGCGGGGGGATTCCGGCTCGTTTCAGGCGCTCAACCTTCCGCCCCGTCCCCCAGCGGCAGCCTCACGGTCATCGTTGAGCCTTCGCCTTCCCGGCTGGTGAACGCGATGGTTCCGCCGTGCCCCTCCACGATCCGCTTGCAAAGCGGCAGCCCCAGCCCATAGCCGGGGTTCGCCGAGCGCGAGCGGTCGGTGCGGTAGAACGGCTCGAAGATGATGCGCTGCTCCTCTTCGGGCACCACCGGCCCGCCGTTGCGGACCTCCACCACGGCATACCGCCCTTCGCGCCGTGTGGTCACTTCCACCGGGCGCTCCGAGTCCTTCCCGTACTTCAGTGCGTTCTCGAGGAGGTTGCGGAGCACCAGCCGCATCCGCGTGTCGTCGTAGGAAACCGGCGGCAGGGGGGACCTGTTGTGAATCACCCCCGGCGGCGTGTCGCCGAAGTTCTTGACCTTCTCCGCCACCAAGGCGTTCAGGTCTCCGGGTTTCAGCTTCAAGGCGCCGGCCCCGCTCTTCAGGCGCTCGGTCTCCAGGATTTCGGAGACCATCTTGCCCAAGGCTTCGACCTCGTCCTGAAGGCTTTGGATCGTCGCATCGGGCTCGGCCATCGCCAGCGCGACGCGCATGCGCGTCAGGGGGGAACGGAGCTCGTGGCTCACGTCCAGCAGCAACTGGTCGCGGGCCGTCAAGCGCTCCTTGAGGCTGCGCGTCATCGAGTTGAACGAACGCGCCAGGTCGGCGAGCTCGTTGCTGCCCTGTTCGGGAATGCGCGTCTCGAGTTCGCCCCGCTCCACCGCCGTCACGCCGCGCGCCAGTTCCCGCAGGGGGTGGAGCTGGCGGCGCACGAACAGCCACGCCACCATCCATAAGCCGGCCAGGCCTCCGAAGAGCAGCAGCCATTCCCAAGGCCCGTTTTCGAAGGGCTGCCTCGTGCGGGAGCCGTAAACGAAGGTGTAGCCGCCCGAGGGGATGATCGCCACCATGCGCCCGCCCCGGATTTCCGTGAGCAATGAATCGTAGCGGCCGCCGTTCGGGTTCAAGTGCCTTTCCCGGTCGCGCGTGAGGATGCGCTCGCGGATGGCCGGGGGCACGCGGGGCGCGAACCACCATTCGCCCTGCGGGTTCCGGATCGCGATGCCGATGCCGAGCCGGTTCGACAGCATCTGGGCACGGTCGTAATCGGGAGGCGTCCCGAGTTTCCCCGTCATCAGCTCCGCGTACTCGCGCAGGTTGCGGACCGTCGATTCGCGCGCGTCCGGGCTCCACCAGGCGCGGAAGAAAAATCCGAGCCACAGCAGCGTGAGGAACACCATTCCCAGCATCAGCGCCAGGAGCTTGAAGAACAGCGACCCGTGACGGCGGCTAATCCTCGGGACGATCGACGGCGTCATCCAGCCCTCCCAGGAAGAGGTAGCCCGTGCCGCGCACGGTCTTGAGATAGCGGGGAGTGTGGGGATCGTCGCCGAGCTTCTGGCGCAGGCGGCTCACGAGGACATCCAGCGAGCGGTTCACGGGATCCCATTCGCCGCCCTTGAGCAGGTCCACGAGGCGCTCGCGATGCAGCACCGTGCCGGGGAAGCGCGCGAACACGGCCAGCGCGTCGAACTCGAGCGCCGTGAGGCGGAGGTCCTCGCCGTTCCGGATCGCCGAGCGACGGCCGAGGTCCACCTCGAGGTCGCCCACCCGCAGGATCTCGCCGCGCTGCGGCGCCTGCTTGCGGCGCAGGACCGCCTGGATGCGGGCCGCCAGCTCCCGGGGCTCGAAGGGCT
Source organism: uncultured Fibrobacteria bacterium (assembly GCA_965652255.1). Classification (GTDB taxonomy): domain Bacteria; phylum Fibrobacterota; class Fibrobacteria; order UBA11236; family UBA11236; genus UBA11236. The sequence goes on from CBFGVC010000046.1 coordinate 6,283, forward strand.
TGGGCAGGTAATCGTCGGCGCCGATCTCGAGGCCCACGATGCGGTCGGCCACCTCGCCGCGCGCGGTGAGCATGATGACGGGAACGTCGGAGGTCTTGCGGATCTCGCGGCAGATCTCGAACCCGTCGCGACCCGGAAGCATCACGTCGAGCAGCACGCAATCGGGCGGATCCGAACGCAGCATCCGCAATCCGTCGTCGCCGGCCCCGGCGTGCGCCAGCACGATCTCGAAGCGGCGCAGGTAGTCGATCAAAAGTCCCGCGAGCTTGCGGTCGTCATCGATGATGAGTGTCTTGATTTTCATGGGGACTCCCTTGTGGATGATGCTTCGGACGGGGTGAAAAATTCTTCGTTGGCGTCTCTTCGTCGCGGGTGGCTAGTGGCTAGTGGCGGGTGGGTAGCGGGGGCGACCGACCATCAATCATCCCTTTTCTCATTCGTACCTCAAGGCTTCGATCGGGTTCAGCCGCGCGGCTTTTCTCGCAGGCCACCAGCCGAAAAAGATCCCCGTCGCCGCGGAAAACCCGAAGGCCACCCCGATGGAGGAAGCCGTGACCTGCACGGCCCAGCCCTGGGACCCCGCGAGCGCCGCCGAGGCTCCCGCCCCCAGCGCGATCCCCAACAGCCCCCCGAGCAGGCTGATGGCCACCGATTCCGCGAGGAATTGCATCAGGATGTCGCGCCCGCGCGCGCCCACCGCAAGGCGCAGCCCGATCTCGCGCGTGCGCTCGGTCACCGAGACGAGCATGATGTTCATGATCCCGATGCCTCCCACCAGCAGCGAGATGCCCGCGATGCTGGAGAGCAGCGCGGTAAGGGTGCGGGACATTGAGGAGGCGGCGTCGGCGATCTCCGTCTGCGTTCGGACCGTGAAGTCGGGTTCGGCGCCTTCCGGCATGCGCATGCGGCGCTGCAGGATCGCGGTGATCTGCGCGGCGGCCTCCGGCATGGCTTCCTCCGAGACCGCCGACGCCATCATGCTATGAACATAGATGTTTCCGAGGATTTTTTTCTGCACGGTGGAGAACGGGGCCACGATGAGGTCGTCCTGGTCCTGCCCGAAGCTGTTCTGGCCCTTGGACTCGAGCACCCCGAGCACGCGGAACGGCAGGTTGCCGATGCGGATGGCCTCGCCGGTCGGGTCGGAGCCCGGGCCGAAAAGGTTGTCGGCCACCGTCCGTCCGATCACGCAAACCTTCGCGCCGGAGCGCTCTTCGGCCGGCCCGTGCCCATTCCCGGAGGCGAGCTGCCATTGGCGGATGAGAAGGTAATCCGGCCACGCTCCCAGCACCTGCGTGCGCCAGTTCTCCCCTCCGGCCTTCACCTGCGCGGCGGTGCGCGCCACCGGGGTCACGTAGAGCACGGCCGTGGCCTCGCGGCGGAGCGCCTCGGCGTCCTCCTCGCGGAAGCGGCTGGCCGCGCCTGCCTCCAGGCGCGCGGGGCCTTGGCCGCGCCCGCCGGGGAAGATGTTGATGACGTTGGTTCCCAGGCTGGCGATGGAACTGCGCATCGACTCGCCCGCTCCCCGGCCCACGGCCAGCATGGCGATCACCGCGGCGACGCCGATGACGATGCCGAGCATGGTCAGGAAGGTGCGCAGCTTGTTGCGGGCCAGCGAGCGCAGGGCGAGGCGCAAAAGGGCGGAGGCGGGCATGTCAGGCGGCCTCCGCTTCGGACCGGTTTTCTCCGACGGCTTCCAGCGCCGCGCGCGCGGAGGCGGGAGCGGCGACGGGCTCATCGCGCGTGATGCGCCCGTCCCTCACGACGATTCGGCGCTTCGCGAAGGCCGCGATGTCGGGCTCGTGCGTCACCAGGACGATGGTGATCCCGCGCGCGTTCAGGTCCTGGAACACGCCCATGATCTCGAGGCTGGTGCGGGTATCGAGATTGCCCGTGGGTTCGTCGGCGAGGATGAGCACGGGATCGTTGACCATGGAGCGCGCGATGGCCACGCGTTGCTGCTGCCCACCCGAGAGCTGGTTGGGGTGGTGGTGGGCGCGGTCGGCGAGGCCCACGGCGGCAAGCGCGCGCATCGCCCGCCCGTGGACCTCCTCGCGGTCGGCGCCTCCCCGGTACAGCATGGGCAGTTCCACGTTCTCCAGCGCCGAGGTGCGCGCGAGCAGGTTGAACGACTGGAACACGAAGCCGAGCTTGCGGTTTCGCACCCCGGCCAGCGCATCGGGATCGAGTGCCTGCACGGCCTCGCCGTCGAGGCGGTATTCCCCCGCATCGGGCACGTCCAGGCAGCCGAGGATGTTCATGAGCGTGGACTTTCCCGATCCGCTGGGGCCGCCGACGGCCACGAATTCGCCCCGGGCGATTTCGAGATCCACCCCGCGCAGGGCGCGCACTTCGACGTCGCCCAGCCGGTAGGTCTTCGAAAGCCCGCGCACGGAGACCAGGGACGTCGCGGTCATCTCCGTCCTCCGCGCGGCTGCATGCCGAAGGGCGCGCCGCCCGAGGCGTTCGCCGCCGACGTCCCGCCGCCGAGACCCACGACCAATTCCAAGCCGGCTTCGAGCGGGATCCCGCTCTCGACGATCTCGACGCGGCTCCCGTCGCTGAGGCCGGTTCGCACTTTCACCTCGCGGGGCGCACCGCCCTCCAGCACGAACACCCGCCCCTGCGCTTCGGAGGGGCTCCTTCCGGCCGCGCGTCGGCCGGCGCCCCCGTCCGCCTCCGGAGGCGTGAAGCGCAAGGCGGCGGCGGGCGCGCGCAGCACCGAATCGCGCCGGGCGGTCACGATCGTCAGGCTGGCCGTCATGCCCGGCATCAGCAAATGGTCCGGGTTCCCGGCGCGCAGGATCACGTCGTAGGTGACCACGTTCTGGGTGACCTTGGGCAAGAGGCGCACCTGCTCGACACTTCCCTCGAAGGCGGTGTCGGGGTATGCGTCCACCGTGAAGGTCGCGCGCTGCCCTTGCCGGACCCTGCCGATGTCGGCTTCGTCCACCGCGGCCCGCACCAGCATCTCGCGCAGGTCCCCGGCGAGGGTGAAGAGGGTGGGGGCGTTCAGGCTGGCGGCCACCGTTTGTCCGGGATCGACGGCCCGGTCGAGCACGATCCCGTCGATGGGCGACTCGATGATGGCGTAACGCAGGTTGATGCGGGCGCGCTCGAGCCCTGCGCGCGCCGAGCTGAGGTTGGCCGCGGCCACGCGCGCCGCCGCCTCGGCGCTCTCCCACTCCGAGCGCGAGATCAGGTCGCGGGAGGAAAGCTCGCGCGCGCGGTCGCGCTCCGCCGCTGCCTGCCGCTCTTGCGCCGCGGCGCGCTCGAGGCCCGCGCGGGCGTCCACCAGGGCCGCGTGCAGCAAGGTGGTGTCGATGCGCGCGATCACCTGTCCCTTCGAGACTTGCGAGTTGAAGTCGGCATGCATCGAGGCGACGATGCCCGAGACCTGCGTGCCCACCTCCACCGTGGTGACGGCCTCCACCGCGCCCGTCGCGGTGACGGTGACTTCGATGGGCCCCCGGGTGAGGGGAGCGGTGCGCCAGGTCGGAGCCGGCTCGCGCTTCATCCACCACCACGCGATCCCGGCGCAAAGTGCGACGACGGCGAGGAATGCGATCCAGGGGAGGCGGCGTTTCATCGGGAGGATTCCTCGGTGAAGGGGAGGGGGGCGGCGAGCGTTCCGGACAAGCGGCGCAGGGCGATGCCGGCGCGCAGGGCCGACTGGCGCGCCGTCGCGAGGCGGACGCGCGCCGCGAGCAGGCGCTGCTGCGCGTCGCGGAACTCGAGCGGCGCTGCTGCGCCCGCGCGATAGCGCTCCCGCGCCGCCTCGGCCTGAAGGCGCGCCACCTCGAGGTTCCGCTCCTCCAGGTTCATGCGGTGCACCCCTGCGGCATGGCGCGCGGCCGCGTCCGAGAAGGCCGCGGCCGTTTCCTGTTCGATCCTCCGGAGCGCGATCTCGCTGCGCCGGAGGTTGATGGCCGCGGTGCCGGTCGCTTGCCGCGTCCGCAGGGCGTCGAAGAGGGGCAGGGAGAGCCTGAGGCCATAGGTCGCCGAGCCGGAAGATGAGGTCGCATCGTCGTTGAGGACGTCCGGCGCCTCGCTGTACCCCACGCTGCCGGTGAGCGTGGGCAGGCGCGCGCTGCGCGCCTCCTTCAGCGAGGATTCCACCGCCCGGCGGTCCTCGCGCGCCGCGGCGATGGCGGCGTTGCGCTCCGGCAGGGCCGCGCGCCATGCCGCGACGGGCGGCGCCTCTTCCACCGGGATGCTGTCGTGGACAACGAAGGCTTCGTCCGCGCCGCGCGCGAGCAGCCCGTTGAGCGAGATCCGCGCCGCGCCCAGCGCCAGTTCCTGCTCGATCACCGCCGACGAGTCGGCGTTGCGGTCGGCGAGCGCCTGCAGGAGTTCCAGCTGCGAGCCGGCGCCCACGCCGCGGCGCGCCTCGGCGAGGCGCGCCCGCTCCTGCGATACCGCAAGCGTCTCGCGCAGCGCCGCCAGCCTTTCCTGCTGCAGGGCGACGTCGTAATAGGCCGCGAGCACCGCCTCCACGGTGTTCTCCACGGCCCCGCGCTCGCGGATCCCGGCCGCCGTTTCCTGGATGCCGAGGCGGCGGTAGGCGAAGGTCGACCGGAAACCGCTGAACAACTCAAGGTTCGCCGACACGCCCACGGTCGTGCGCGGGGGAGGGGCGCCGTCGAGCTCGCCTCCGCGGTCGGCCGAGGCCGTCACCGTCGGCAGGAACGGTCCCAGGCCCGTGAGCCGGTCAAGGCGGGCCTGCGCGGTTTCCTCACGCACGAGGGCCAGCGCGAAATTGTCGCGGAGCGCCATGGCCACGGCCTCCTCGGCCGTGAGGAGCGGTGGTTGGGGAGGGGAAAACGGGGAATCCGTTTGCGCCAAGGCAACCCCCGCGGCGGTCGCGACGAGGGCGGCGAAAGCGAGGCTCCGCGCCGTCTTTCGCGAAGCGGCGCGGATATCAGCCTGTCGGCGCGAGGAGTTCATCTGAAGGAGCTCATTTGGTTTACCATCCCGATTCCACGATTTCGGACTTCCGAGGCCGGCGCGAAAGTCCTTTCGGACAGCTCGGTGAAGGACGGAACGCGAGCCCAGGGAAGACCCGCGGCGCGATGGATCGGCGGCCCGGCCGCGGTTCAGTGCGGGCAGTCCTTGCCGCACTTGCGCTGATGCCTCTTCTCCATCTTCGCAGCATGCTTTTCGAGCAGCCCGGCGGCCTTTTCGCGTTGTTCGGGAGTCAGCACGGCATGCACCTCGGCGAACTTGGCCGCGATCGCGGCGTGGCTCGCCCGCATGGCCTGCATGCGCTCCTCGAAGGCGCGGTTGAGCGCGGCGGTGTCCACCGTTCCGGAGCGGAGCTGGGTGGCGAACTCCCGGTGCGGGCCGAGGCCCCGGCCCATGCCGTGATGCGGCGAGACGGGATCCTTGCGCAGGATGGCGCGGATCTTCTCCGACTGCTCCTTGCTCAGCTTGAGTTCCTTCTCCATCTTGCCGACGAACCGGTCGATGCGCTTTTCCGCGCGGGCGGGGTCGGGGGTCTTTGCGTCCTGCGCATGCAGGACAAGCGCGCCGAAGGCCAAAATCAGGGCGGGAAGCCGAAAAATGCGTGCGTTCAACATCGGGTTTCCTGGGGTTCGGAGGGGGAAGGCGATTGTAACGCAGCACAAGTTACAAGACCCGTTTAACGGAATTCTGGCCGGGGGGTAAGCATTTGTAACAACGATCATGGGGGTGATCTTCGAAATCGAAGGAATTTCGGGGTCTTCGCGGTATTTCGGGGGCTGCGGGCGGAGCCTCGGTTCCGAGTCATTGGGCCTCGGCGCGCCGCTTCCCGGGAAGGGAGGCGCGGATCCGGAAAAACACCGGAGTGTATATTCCTGCCGTGATCCGCTCGCGCAATATCCTGTCGCTCGCCGCTTTCGCGGCCATCGCCGCGTGGGCCAATGCGCAGGCCATGTCCTGTTGCTGGCTGCCCGGGCTGATTGCATCCGCGGGTTCGACGACCGTCGAGGCGGCCATGGCCGCGGATCATTCCTGTTGCGGCGGCGCGACCACCGATTCCCCCGGGGCCTCCTCCGATGCGCCCTCCGACGCGATGGCGAAGAAGACCTCCGCCCCCGGTTGCGGGCTGGGCGAATCCGGCGTGCTTGCGGAATGCTGCGAGCTCGCCGATCCGGGCGCGGTATCGGTGGCGTCGACCGTCTCGGCGAGCTCGACCGCCGTTTCATTGCCGCAGGCGCTCCCCGTATTCGCGACCTTGGCCATGTTGTATCCCGGCGAAGGAATGTTCGCGTCAGGAACACCCCCTGCCTTCGCGACCGTCGCGGCCTTATCGACCTTCGCCGCCTTGTCGCCGTCGAGCCCTCCGGTCTGGCTTTCCGTCGGCCATCTCCTGATCTGATTCCTCCGCGCGGTTGCTGAAACCGCGTTCCCCGCGTCGTCCCGTCGCGCGCCACCTCGAAAGAGGCCGGAGCCCGCGCGTCGTCCCGCCCCGCATGGAGGAATCATGTCCCGAGCCGTCATCCGGTTCTTTCTCGACAACAAGCTGATCACGGCCTTGCTGGTCGC
>CBFGVC010000047.1:0-12782 GCA_965652255.1 uncultured Fibrobacteria bacterium
AGGGTGTTCGGCCGGGGCATTCCCTGCCCTCAGGATACCCTCCGCTCCCCCCGGTTAGTTATCTTCCTTCCCGTGGATCATCCCTTCGCCGCATCCTCCTCCGCGGACGAAACCCCGTCCGGACGGGACCACGACTATCCCGTCACCTTGGGAGACCGTTTCCTGGAGGTGGTGAAGCGCCTGGTGCCCAGCGAAGAGCGACGCCACCATCTTCTTCCGCAATACGCCCGTTTCGCCTCGGCCCTTCCTCCCCGATACATACTGCCGGTTCCGCTCGAGAAAACCTTGCGCTTTCACGATCGCAGCCTGCCCATTCAGCTCGGAAGCCCCATCCTGCTGGCCGCCGGAGGCAACAAGACGGCGGAGCATCTGTCCGCCTTCGCGGCGCTCGGCTTCGGCGGCGTCACTGTCGGCTCGGCCACCCTGAATCCTTGGGACGGGAACCCGTTCCGGCCCCGCGTGCGCCTTTTGCCCGAAGACCGCGCGATGCAGAATTCGATGGGGCTCAACAACCCGGGCATCGAGCGCGTGGCGCGCGAGGTGGACAACGCGCTGGGCCGCTGCCACCGCCTCAAGATGGCCGTGGGCATCAGCGTCACCGACACGCCCGGGGTCACCGACGAGGCGCTCATCCTCTCGGAACTGGAGACGACCTTCCGGCGCGCCTACGGCGCGGCCGACTACATCGAGCTGAACCTGAGCTGCCCCAACACGGGCGCCTCGCGCCTCGACACCGACACGGCGCTGCTGGGGCGCATCCTCGACCACGTGATGGCGCTGCGCAAGGTGCTGGTGCCGCGCAAGGCCGTGCTGGTGAAGCTCTCGCCCGACATGGGGATGCGAACCCTCGAATCGGTCTTGCAGGTGGTCTCCGACACGGGCGTGACGGGGCTCGTATTGTTCAACACCTTCCCGGCGGGACGGGGCAAGTTCCTGCGCATGCGCACTCCCGACGCCGACGTTGAGCCGCTCACCGCCTCGGGCGCCAAGGGCGGCATCTCGGGCCGCATCCTCTACCAGAACACCTTGCCGGCGGTGCGATTCATCCGCCGCCAGCTCCCGCACATGACGATCTTCGCCAGCGGCGGGGTGGACCACGGGGTGAAGGTGCTGGAGCTTCTGGAGGCCGGGGCCGACGCGGTCCAGGCTTACACGGTGCTGGCCTACCGCTGGAACGCCATTCGCAAGATGAACCGCGAACTGTTGGCGGCCATGCGTGCGAAGGGGCTGACATCGCTGGAGGGATACGCGCCCTGGCGGGGATGAACGGGTGATATGATTCCGGCAGGGACGACGCATGCGTCGTCCCTACGGATCCCCCGCCGGCGCGATCCCGAAGAACCGTTTTTCTTCCCCCGTCATTCTTTTCGTCTCCTCTTTCAAAAATTCCCGGCCGCCTTTCGCCTCCAGCGCCAACAACCGCCATTCGCGGCGAAGCTCCGGATCGGGATCCTCCGGCATCGCCGCGCGAAGCTTCGTCCACGACGAATCCGTCGCCTTGAGCAGGATATCCCGGACCTTGCGCCTGTTGGAGTAGTCCTCGTCGGAGAGGAACGGCACGAGTCGTTCCCAGTCTCCTAGCGGCGGATGCTCTCCCAAGGCCCACAGGAAGGCGTGGCGATCCGCGCCGAGCGAGGCTTCGACGCCATCCAATAGCCGCGGGACATCCGCTGGGCGCGGGTAAGCGCCGAGAACACGCGCGGCCATGCGCCGCGCGAGCGCGGATCCCGAATCCAGCCAAGGCGGCGCCACCTCCCCGAAGGCGGTGTCGCCCATGCGCGATCCGATGTAAAGCCAACGTGCCCGCAGGGTGTCGTTCGGCGCCTCGGCGATCGCGCGCGCCAGCGCGTCGCGGGGAGCGGAACTCCGTCCCGAATCGGCGATGAGGGTGAAGAGACGCTCCACGTAGTGCCGCTGTCGCGGCGTGCGGTCGCGCGGCGGATTTTCGTGCGTCGATCGCACGAGGTATTCCAACGTCGCCGCACCCTCCGCGACGAGGATTTTTTCGCTCGAATCCCTCTGCGCGGCGAAGCGCGGCTCTCCCGTGGAGGCGATGAGGAAGAGGGAGTCCAGGCGAGAGAAAAGCGGCGGAGCGGAAAGGGGAGAGGCGAGCGAGGATTGATGAAAGATGAATGAAAAAAAGACGACACTGAGGAAAGCCGCCTCCCAGGGTGTCCGGAGCGCCGATGGTACGCCCATGTTTTCATTTTCGTTCATCATTCCTCATTTCTCATTCATCATTCCCGATCCCTCCAACCGAAACCCCTCTCCCCGCCGTTTCCCGTCGTACACCCGGCCGACCGCGCCAGGATCCCTCCCGCCGATGTCGAGGAAAAACCCCAGGCTTCCCCGGTCGCGGCGCATGTCGCCGTGGCCAAGCGTCATCGCGGTGTCGGCCATGAGGTAAACGTCGTCGCCCGCGAGGTCGATCAGCACACCGAGCCCGTTGGCGCTGCCCGCGCCCGCGCTCATGTCCACCGCCGTGGTCGAATCGTCGCCGAAGGCGTCGAGGAGCAGGCCGAGGGCCCCGTCATGTCCGCAGCCTTGGCTCACGCCCTTGCTGATCCGCACGTCGTTTCCGCCTCCGTCGAGCAGCATTCCGGCCGCGAAGTGAACCCCCGCGCCCTGGGCGTATTGATGGGCGACGAAGCGGTCGTCCCCCGCGTCGTCCATCAAAAGCCCCATCGAGAACCAGTAGCCCGCGCCCTGCCCGAAGATGTCGGCGAGGTAGGAGTCGTTTCCCGCGCGGTCCCACAGCACGGCCACGCCGCCGCCGTGGCGCGGCGCGAGTCCGGCGGAGAAGCCTTGCGAAAGGCTGAGGAAGCGGTCGCGGTAGCGCAGGTCGTCGAGGAACAGCGGGCGCGAGGCGTACGCGTCGTTTCCGCCGTGGTCGAGCAACAGGCCGAAGCCGAAGGTGGAGGATGCCCCTTGCGACAAGTAGGCGGAGGAGTAGGAGTCGTTCCCCGCGACGTCCTCGAGGATGCCGAGCCCCCGGAAGGCGAAGCCCAGCGAGCCCGCGCGGGCTTCGTAAACGTCGTCTCCCGCGGCGTCGTACAGGCGCGAGAAGCCCGCCAGCGCCGAGCCGAAGGCGTAGTCCCGGCCGAGGTAACGGTCGTTCCCGTCGAGGTCGGCGATGAGCCGCGCCGAGAGGAACGCCGCCGCGCCGCCGACGGTGTCGCGCGCGAGGTAGGCGTCGTTTCCCGCGGCGTCGATCACGATCAGCCAGGTTCCGGGGCGCGGCGAATCGGGAAACTCGTAGCGGTCGTCGCCGCCGGGGTCGAACACGATGCCACGATCGATCTCCCCCAGGCGGTGCACGTCGTTTTCCGTCGTGCCGATGACCACGGGGATCCCGTGCTTGTCATGCAGGGCCTTCAGGCGCCTCGTCGTCGCGCCTACGCCTTCCTTCCGGAGCGTTTCCAGCAGGAAGGAAAGCACGTGGTCCAGGCCCCGCGCGGCTCCCGCGAGCCTTTCCATCGGCAGGCGACCGGCGAGCCGCATGACCGAGTCCGCGATCGTGTTTCCGCGCAGGCGCTCGATCTCGCGCTCGATCGGGTCCAGGAGCGTGTCCTCGACGCTCGGCCGGAACAGGGGTGGGACCTCCCGCAGGAGAAATCCTGTTTCGGCGGGGGAAAGCGTCGCAGCGAAGCGTTGGAGGTTTTCTTCGGCATCCCGGATGACCTTGTGGATCTTGCGGCGTTCGGCCTTTCCCGGCGACACCTCAAGGTCGAGCCATCCCCAAAGGGATTCCGAACGCACGAACCCTCCTGGGGTCGTGTCTCGCAGGTCCTGTCGCAACGCGGGCACGAGGGAATCAGCGAGCAGCGGATCCCGGAGCAGCGAGATGACCGCCGGGGGAGCCTCGGGCGGAACGCCGGGATAGTTCGCGAGAAGGTCGAGGTCGCGCGCGCGAAAGCCCGCCGGCGCCGCGATCCGTCGCATCACGGTGTCCATCGGGGAGAGCGCGTCGATCGCCGTCGCCGGGGAAGCGTGCTCCGGGGCGCGCGAGGACGCGGCGCATGCCGCCCCGATCCCGAACAGCAAGGCGACCGCGGAGAACCCGCCCCCGTGCCGCCCTGCCCGCATGGTTAAAGCCCGAGCCGTCCGCGCAGCCGGGCTCTCGCTTCATCGGCGAGCGTCAGGCTCGCCAGCAGGGCCTCGAGGCGGCGGCGGCCGAAGTCGTGGCGGCTCGCCTGGAGCGGAGTCTCGCCGCCCAATTCCTCGCGGGGAGCGTGCGCCCACAGGTCCCATTCCATGGCCCCGGGGAACCGCGCGGCGATCGGGTCGGGGGCCTCCTCGACCGAGTCGAGATGGTCCGCGAGCCAGTGCAGCACCGCGGGACGGTAGGCTTCGTCGAGCAAGGTCACCTGGAGCCATTCCCCCGGCTCCAGCTCGAGGCGCGCCAAGGTGAGCGCGCGGTGGCGCAGGTCGAAGCGGGCGGGATCGAGGGGAACGGCCCCTCCCGCGCGCAGGCGGCGCACGGCGTTCGCCCGGTCCGAGACCGGCAGGCGAAAGGCGCGGGAGGGCCTCATGGTTCGCGCGGGCGTGCCGACGCGCGCGTCGTACGCCGCCGCGCGCCAGATCGCCAGCACGGCGGCGCCATGGCGCCGCCACTCGTCGCACTGCACGTCGGGGCGCAGCCCCGCGGCATTGCGGATTCCCAGGTCGTGAGCCACGCCCCGCAGGCGGGCGCGGGAGGCCTCGGCGGCCTCGGGCGGAAAGACCAGCACGGCGGGATGCGCGTGCTCGCGCCCCCGGTGGGTGAGGATGCGCCCCGCGAACAGGTTGCCCGGCCCGGGGAGTTCGCCGGCGTGCGACACCCGCAGCGTCTTCTCGCCATCGGCCATGCGCACCTGGGCGACGCGGCCGTCGGAGGCGATCACCTCCCACAGCCACAGCGGCGCCAGGCTCCATTGCCGGAAGTCGTTCGAGAGACGCAGGTTCCGCTCCTCCACGTCGCGGGCCGCGCGCAGGATCGGGCGCGCGTCGGAAAACTGCACCGAGTGGTCCCAGAAAAAGTTGGCCATGACGGCGCGGCCGTAGTCGGCATCGGCCATCAGGAGATGGTGCGGATACTCTTCCTGGCTGAGCTTTTCCCAATACGCCTGATACAGGTTCCTCAGCGGGAACAGGTACATGTACAGGTCGTGCAGGTCGCGCCGGAACGCATCGCGGCCCCCGTCGGCGTCGTTTTCGGGCGCCTTGGCGAACAGCCCGCAGCATTCCGCATAGGGCGCGGTGTTGCCGCAGATGCAGGAGTCCTTGAGCTTGACCGGGTTCATGGGCTGGAGGATAAGATAGTTGGGCTGGGGGAGGGGGGTGGGGGATTCTGCGCCGTGATTTCTTCGTTGGTTCGGGATCCTTCGAAATCGAAGCTTCGGAGGGTTCGGGAGAACACGGCAACACAACATCACGGCATCACAACAACGAAACACCCAACACGAGCGTGCCCCGCTCGGGAAATTCAGGCTCTTTCCTGTTGTCCCGCTACCCTCCTTGACACCCATGCCCGGATGTTCGGCTGTTTTGGCCTTCTGTTGCTGTGATGTTGTGATGCTGTGTTTTTCTTCCGTGTTCTCCCGAACCCTCCAGCGCAAAAACCCCGAAGAATCCCGAACCGGCGAAGAAATGACTCCGAAGGATCCCCCTCGTTCCCCGTCACCTTCCCGGAAAAGCCAGGATGAAGTGGTCCAGCGTCGAGACCGCGATGCTGCCCCCCACCAGCGAGGGGGTGCCCGGCATGCCCGTGAGCGGATATTTCTGCAGGACTTCATGCGTCAGCGAGCGGCGTTCGAGGGCGGGTTCGGTGGTTCCGGCCCAATATCCGTCGCCCGCGAGGAGGGGACGGTTGAAGAGGTACATCGGCACCTGCGCCTGGGCCTGCACCGCGCCCGTGCGCGCCTGGATATTCAGCACGCGCTTGGAGGCGGTGCCGACCAGCAGCAGTTGGTCCGCGCGTCCCGAGAGGCTGAAGATTTGCTCGCCCATGTCGCGTTGCCATGCGATCGCCCCGCGCTCACGATCCACCGCGACCAGGAGTCCCTCGTTGTATCCTGCGTAGGCGAGGTCGCGACCCACGTGGATCTCGGTGATGGTGCCCGGCGGCATCTGCAGCGTCCCCTCGGCCTTGCCGTCCAGGAGGCGCAGCCGATGCCATGCTCCCTCGATCTCGAAGGCATCGATGGCATCCGGGGCTCCGCGGGCCAGCAGAACTCCCCCGCGCCCCAGGCGCGTTTCCCAGACCCATGCGCCCGGCGGCGATTCCGGGTCGAAGCGCCGCACGTTGCCGTTCCAGTCGCTGAGGAGCAAGCCGCCCGGCACCGGGATCGCGTGGCACACGGGGCCGGGGAGGGGAACCTGGGCGAGAATGCCGGTGCCCTGCGAGGGAGAGGCGAGATAGAGACGGGTCGGGGAGGAGACCAGGAGCGTGTCGCCGATCCATGCGGCCACCTTGAGGTCGAGCGGCTCGGGAAAGCGGAAGGCCCCCGCGAAGGCCCCCGTGCGGTTGTCCAGGGCGATGACGGTCTGGTTGTCGTTCTCGACGTAAAAGGAGTGCCTGCGCCCGCCGGTGACCACGGGGAAGAAGCGCGGGCCGGGCTTGCGCTTCCAGGCCCATGCGGCCCCGAGCCCGTTGGCGAGTCCTTCCAACGCCGCATCGGCACTCCAGGGAGGGGTGCCGGGGGACCGGGCCGCCTGCGTCCAGGCGCGGGTGCGCTCGGCGTCCGGAGCGCCGGCGGCGGCGAGCAGCCGGGCCTTTTCGCGCCATGCCGTCCCGTTCCCCGGCTCGTATGCGAGCACGGAGTCGAGAGCGCGCAGGGCGCCGGAAATGTCGCCGCGGCGGGAGCGCTCCCTCGAGGAGCGCAAGAGGTAGTCGCGCTTGTTGCCCACGACGCGAAGGAGGTCCCGGTCGAGGCGCACGCGACGCCCGTCGGCGGCTTGCACGACGATCCAATCCCGTCCGGGGAGGAGCATCGGATCCTCTTCCCCGTCGCGCGAGGGCTCGTAGGCATAAAGCGTCCTGCCGCGTTCGTTCATGGCGAGCAAGGTGCGGTCGGAGGCGGTCACGAGCAGTTCGCCCCCGTGGAAGAGCAATCCGGAGGCATCCTGCTCGCGCTGCCATTCAGGCTGTCCGGTGCGCACGGAGAAGGCGCGCAGCGTGCCTTCGGCCGAGGCGAGGTAAAGATGGGCGCGCCCCAGGGCGACAGGCTCCTGAAGGCCGGCCGGAAGGGTCCAAAGGGGGGTGTCGTAGGCGGGACCGCGACGGATCTCGATGTGGTCGGGGTACCGGACGACGAGGTATTCTCCCGACAGGACGGCCTCCGCCGGCAGTTCCCCGCCGAGCGAGATGGGCGTCACCGTGCGGCGATGGAAATCGGCGCGATAGACGCCGCGGTCGGGACAGATGATCACGCCTCGCCGTCCGGCGGGGGCGGACGGTTGCCATGCGCATCCCGGCCCCGGCAGGGGGTGCGCGAACAAGGTTTGGGCTCCGCGCATGTGCCGCGCTTCCCGCGCGTCGAGCAAGAGGAATTCCTCCGGATCGTCGCCGAAAAGCGCGCCTCCGCCACCCGCGAATTTCTCCTGCACGATCTCTGCGGCGAAGCCGGGGCCGCGTCGCAGGAACACCCGCTGGCGGGCGGCCGAGCGGGTCAGCAGGCGGTCGGCGGAGGCGTCGAGCACCTCCTCGTCGGCCGGAACGGTCGCCTTGAGCGGATCGAGGAGGCCCTCAGCGTCCTGGCGATACAGGCGCGTCGCGCGCGCGCCCCCCGCCTCCTCGGTGAGGATGTACTCGGCCCCCGCCGATCCTGCCGAAGTCTCGAAGGCCCGCGCCGGCAGGCCGCGCATTCGTCCTGCGGCGCGAAAGGGGCGCACGGCCTCGGGGTCGAGGGTCAAAAGACGCGCGATGAGCCGTCGTTCCTGCGGCGGCTCGAGGTTTCCGCTTTCGAGCGCCTCGCGATAGAGGAGGGCCGCCGCCCGACCGGAGCCTCCTTCCTCGAGGAAGGTCGCGCGCAAGTACAGCACCTGGGCGCGGATCCCGGAATCGGGCGAGGCTCCCAGGCGATCCAGCAGGGCGCTCGCGGCGGAGGTGTCGCCTTCGATCTCGCGGAGATACCGCGCCTTCTCGAGCGCGCGCCGCTCCGCAGCGTACAGCGTGTCGTAGGCGCCGGCGGCGGTCGCGCACACGGCGCCCAACGCCGCCAGGGAGGCCCACAGCGCCTTCGTCCGCAGGACTCGCGGCCGGATGTCCAGGTTCCGCGTCATTCCGCCGACGGGCTCCCCTCGGGATCGAACTTGTAGCCCGCCCCGCGCACGCTCTTGATCCACACCGGCCTGGCGGCGTCCCGCTCGAGCTTTTGCCGCAGCTTGAGGATCTGGTTGTCCACCGTGCGCGTGGTCGGCATGTTGTCGGGCGTGTAACCCCAGATGGCCTGAAGCAGGTCCTCGCGCGCCACGACCTCGCCGGGCCTCGAGGCGAGGTAGCGCAGTATCTGGAATTCCTTGGCGGAGAGATCGAGCGATTTTCCCTCGCGCAAGGCCTCGTAGCGCCGGAAGTCCACCCGCGCGTCGCCGAACTCCAGCGTGTCGGGGCCCGCGGCCGCGGGGCTCTCGCCGCGCCGCCGCAGCCGCGTCTTGACGCGCGCGAGCAGCTCCGAGACGCTGAAGGGCTTGGTGACGTAATCATCAGCCCCCATCTCGAGCCCGGCGATCTTCGACATCTCCTCGTTCTTGGCGGTGAGCATGATCACGAAAACGTCGGGGTGATGCTTGCGCAGGTGCCGGCACACCTCGAACCCGCTCGTCTTGGGCAGCATGAGGTCGAGCAGGACCAGGTGCGGCTTCCACTGGCGCGCCTTCTCGAGCGCGGCCTCGCCGTCGCCCACCGCGGCGGTCTCGTAGCCCTCGATCTCGAGCAGGTCCTGCAGGCCGGTCCGGATCGACTCCTCGTCCTCCACGATCAGTATGCGATGCATGCGCGGTCCTTTCGAATATCCCGGTCAAGCCCTGCGGCCCCGGGGGAAGGTGACGGTCATCTCGGTGCCCTGTCCCTCGCGGCTGCTCAACCGGATGGCCGCGCCGTGCGCGTCGGCGATTCGCTTCACCAGCGCGAGGCCCAGGCCGCTGCCGCGCGTCCTGCGCGTCATCTCGTCGCCCGCGCGATAAAAGCGCTCGAACACGCGCCGCTGGTCCGCCGCGGGGATGCCGATTCCCTGGTCCGCAACCCGCAGCACAATCTCCTCGTTTCCGGCCGAGACTTCCAGCGTCGTTTCGGTGCCGGGCCGCGAGTACTTCAGCGCGTTCTCGAGCAGGTTCTGGACCAGCGAGCGCATCGCGTTGTAATCGGCCCGCAAGGGGGCGAGCGGGGCCAGGCGGAGCGTGAGGCGGATGCCCGCCCGCTCGAAGGTCTCCGACAGGAGGCTTGCCGACTCGCGCGCGACCACGGAAAGGTCCAGGTCCTCGGGCCGCAACGCGCCCGGATCCTCCTCCAGCCGGGTGTAGGCGAGAATCCCCTCGATCATGCCCTGCAGCCTTTCTGCCTCGGCGCCTATGCGGCCCGCGTACTGCACCGACTTTTCGGGCGGAGCCTTGCCGCTGGCCAGCATTTCGGAGAACATGCGGATCGCGGTCAGCGGAGTCTTCAGCTCGTGGGAAACCGCCGAGAGGAAATTGGCCTTCATCCCGACCAGCCGTTGCGCGTCGCCCAAGCCCTTGAAGAGGGCGACCAGGCCCGCGAGCAGCGACACCAGCGAAAACGCCAGCAGGACGTATTGCAGGGTGATGCGCCGGATTCCACGGGCCATCAATTCCTCGGCCGGGCGCTTGTACACCACGAGTCGCCACGCGGGGAACTGGTCCTCGAGCGAACGCTCGAGCGCCGGCTCGCGATCTCGGGGCGATGCATCGCCCAGCACCAGCCCGCCGCGGGGGTCGAAGATCGAGAATCCCGCATCGTGCCGGGCGCGGCGCTCGCGCGCGGTCTCGGCGCGGAGCGCCGCGGTGAACAGGCCCTCGTCGAGCCTGGCAAGCACTTGCGTCCCGCTTTGAAGCCACGGAAAGCTGATCAGGAGATAGGGGGATCCCCCGTGGTAGCGGACGCGGAGGGAATCGCCCGTGAACGGCTGGCCGCGCAGGATCTCGACGGGAGAATCGGTCCACTGCCGCGATACCGCGTCGGCGTTGGACAGGAAGGCCGGGAGGCGCTGGTGGAGCGCGAAGAACTCGCCGCGCGCGTCGCGCGGAAGGTTCTCGCGCGCGGTCATGAGCTCGGCGACCTCCGACAGGTAGAACCCCGCGCGGTGGTGCGATTCCAGCGCCGTCGTTCCAAGCAGGTCGCGCACCAGCGCGCGCGCGGCCGACACTGCCTCGTCGGGAGCGTCGAGGAGCAGGAGGCACTTCAGCTCCAGCAGGCGATAGCCGAAGCGGGGCTCCGCGTCCCGGGCGCCGGTGGCCGAAAGGCTGTCGGGGCCGTGGAGGAGGGCGCGCACGGCCCGCAAGGCGCCGAGCGGCCGGCCCGCCGCCCATTCCTCGCGCACCGCGGCCTTGAGCGCGCGCCGCGCAGGCGGCGATGGCGCGGCGAGGCTGTCCAGCGGCGGGGATTCACGCGGCAGGGGAGGGAACACCGGCTCCTCGTCGCGGAAGATCACCACGGAATGGACAAGCGGATTCTCGAGCAGGCGCGCAGCCAGGCCCCAGGCTTCCAGCGGCGTCTCGGCTCCGCCGCCTTCGGTGAGGTCGGCGCGCAGGCGCTCGAAGGCGGCCTGCCGCGTCTTGCGGATGGTTTCCTCGATGGCATCCGCGAATGCCGCGTCGCTTGCCTCCTGGGATTTCTCGAGCAAAAGGCGCTCGTCCTTCACCGAGCGGAAGCTGAGGTAGGCGAGGATCAGGCCCGGCAGGAGCACGGGCACGGCCAAGAGCAGGAGGCGGCGGGACGGAAGCTTCACGCGCACGTTCCCCGGAGCCTCAGAAAAGGGCGGTTTCGAGGGCGGCGAGAACGGGGGCGCCAAGGCGCGCGTAGAGGAAATCGCGCGCTAGGGGCAGGTCGTAGGCCTCCAGGCAAAGCAGGACCATGCAGCCCACGAAGAAGCCTACCAGCGCCCCGCCACCGTAATACAGCAGCGCGAACACCCCACGCCGCGGCTCGCGGCTGCGGGGATTGAAGAGCAGCCGGTAAAGGACCGAAATGAGGCGATAGGTGAAGGGCACGGGGAAAAGTTACGAATTACGAGTCATGAGCCACGAATAGGAGCTTTGGCGCCGCGGGGCCGCACCGTGCATCGCCGCGTCGCCGGGATCGGGCCTTCCCCTCTATTCGTGACTCGTGACTCGTAATTCGCAACGCTCAGAGCCGCGGCAGGGCCCGGACCTCGAGCACCTGGTTCCGCGCGTCGCGCAGCACCAGCCAGTAGAGTCCCTTGGCCGCGGAGGCCGCGCGGAAGACGTGCGTGCCGGCCTCGATCTCGCCCGCGTGGAGCCTCTGCACCACCGCGCCGCGCGCGTCCATGAGCACGAGCGAAACGAAGCCGGGCGTGTACATGCTGAGGCGAACGCCCTCGCGGGTGGCGGCCAGCCTGGGGCGCGCGGCCTTGGCCACGCCGCCGACCACCGAGACCGGGGGGTTCAGCAGGTTCCGCACGTGCTCGACCAGCTGCATGCTTCCCAGCGAGATGTCGGTGCCCTGCGGAAGCTTGCGGACGTACCATTTCACGGACCACGACGCGGAATCGTTGGTCTTGATCGTGTCGTAGGGGCCCTGGACCTCCATCTCCACGAAGTCGTTGTTGTTCAGGGGCCTGTTGGTGGTGTAGATCTGGATCTCGTTCTCGGGGTTCGGGGCCTTCTTCGAAGGCGGGGAGTCGGTGAACTTCTTCACGAAGAGGATGCTGTCCGCCGTGACGTGGGCGAACCAGCCCTCGGTGCCGTCCGCATAGAACTTGGTGGTGCCGGAAGTCAGCGTGGTGGCCACGCCGTGCTGGTACCAATTCATTCCGACGGAGTCCTTGACGAACTGCGCCAGGTCGCCGGTGATGGCGCCTTCGCCCTTGGGGAAGAGGTAGATGCCGCCCGTGTCGAGGCGGGAGTTCTGCCACGCGGACCACGGACGGGAGGTGCCGGCGTTGACCAGCCAGAAGCGCATGTTGAACGTGGAGTCGGACAGGTCCGCCCAGTACTCCTTGCGGATGCGGACCTGGGTCGTGTTGTCGACTTGGCCCGCCATGCGGATCACGGTGTCGGCGTCGAGCGAGGCCGTGTACGCACCCGTGCCGTCGAGGTTGGCGGGAGGCGGCCAGTTCCACACGGCCTGCGGGCTGGGCCAGAACGTGGAGCCGTAGTTGGTG
This sequence comes from uncultured Fibrobacteria bacterium, assembly GCA_965652255.1. Taxonomy (GTDB): domain Bacteria; phylum Fibrobacterota; class Fibrobacteria; order UBA11236; family UBA11236; genus UBA11236. Next base: position 12,336 of record CBFGVC010000047.1, read on the forward strand.
GCGCTGGAGGTGTCGCGATGCAGGATCTCGCTGCCGTCGAACTGGAGGGCGTGGATGCGGCCTCCATGCTTCGGCCCGGCCATGAAGACCGTCTGGCCCATGGTCAAGGTCCAACGGATGCCGTTGCCGGTGCCCGTGGCGGTGGGCTCGACTTTTTGCGCGGCCGTTGGCAGCGCAAGCGCGATCAGCAGGGAAGGGAGGGAGATTGCGGAAAGGCGGATGTTCATGGCGGGCTCCGGATGAGTGCGGACGCGCCCAAAGGCGCGCCGTCGAAGGGAAAATCTATCGCCGCCGCGCGTGCCCGTGTTCGGAAACCCGCGCCGCCGCCCAAAAAGGCGATGGCGCGGGATGGGCGCTAGTACTTAATCAACGAGGGCCGCCAGATATCCGGTGCCTCGAAGCCCAGGAGGTTCGCGGTGGTGGCCGCGAGGTTGGCGAGGCCGGGCT
>CBFGVC010000048.1:0-12606 GCA_965652255.1 uncultured Fibrobacteria bacterium
TGTTTTGGGTTTTAATTTCCGCGGGGGGGGGGGGGGGGGGGTGGGTTAATTTGGGGGGGGGGGGGGGGGGGGGGGGCGGAGGAAGCCGCCGGCACAGCAGCATGACAATGGGGCAATGCAGCAATGGAACAATGCGGCAATAGCGCAATGGGGCAATAGAACAATGCAGCAATGGAACAATGCCGCGATGGAGCCGACGCTTACTGTTCTACTGTTTTATTGTTGCATTGTTCCATTGCTGCATTGTCCTCCCTTCCCGCCTTCCTTCCCGCACTCCCGCCCTCCTGCCTCTGTATTATCCTTTACCCACGTCTTCCCCCGGGGGCTCCTTGTACCGGAAACATCTGCGTCGCTGGATGATCGCGGGCTATGTCGCTTTCGCCGTGGTCGTCGTGGTCATCTTTTATCTCCAGAATCGCGTGGCCCGGGAGGCGCGCGAGTGGGTCGAGCATACCTACGTCGTCCGGGAGCGCATTCTCTCCGTGTTCGGAAAGATCAAGGACGTGGAGTCGGCGCAGCGCGGCTTCGTGCTCACCGGCGATTCCGCGTACCTCTCGCCTTATCGCGAGGCCATGCGGGACGAGTCGGTGAAAGGGGGCCTTCCCCGTGGCCTTCCACAAGACCTGTCCGCGCCGGTATCGCTTCCGGACGAGTTGGAGGCGCTGCGCGCGCTTGTTCGCGACAATCCCGTCCAGCGCCGGAACCTCGACACGCTGGAAGGACTGGTCCAGGCCCGCCTCCGCTACGCCGACACGGTGATCCGGATGCGCCTCTCGCGGGGCCTCGATCCGGCGGTCGCCTTCGTGAACCTGGGGCGGGGCCGTGAGATCATGGAGCGTACCCGCGGCCTGGTGGGGCGCATGCTGGCCGAGGAGGACGACAACCTGCGCTTCCGCGCGGCCGCCGCCGACAAGCGCCTGCGCGAGAACGCCATCATCCTGTACTCCGTCGTGGCCGCCTGCTATTTCGCCTGGCTGCTCGCCCTGTTGTCGAGCCGTCGGCAGCGGCGGCGGCGGCTGGCCGCCGAGAAGGAGACCCGCCAAAACCACAAGCTGCTGGAGGCCGTCATCCATAGCGGCAGCCACGCGATCTTCACCACGGACCTGGCCGGGAACGTCGTCCTGTTCAACCAGGCCGCCGAGTCGATGTTCGGGCTGAAGGCGGCCGAGGTGGTGGGGCGCCCCGCCCGGGTTGCGCTGCGCGGCATTCACGACCGCGCGCAGGTCGAGCGTCGGCGCAAGCGCCTGGAGGCGCGCATGGGGTTCCCCGTGCGGGGCCTCGACCTCTTCCTGATCCCACCGGGACCCGGGGAGCCTCCCGATCCGGTCTGGAACCTGTACCGCTCGAACGGGGAAACGTTCCTGGGCGCCATGGTGGTTTCCCCGCTCCACGGGCGGGACGGTGCGCTGTACGGCTATATGTCCGCCATCCGGGACGTCACCGCGCGGCGCATGATGGCCCGCCAGCTGGCCGAGTCGAACGCCCGCCTCGACGCGATCGTGAACGGCACCGATTACGCCATTTTCGCCGCGGACAACGAGGAAATCGTCCGCATCGTGAACCGGGGAGCGGAACGGCTCCTGGGCATTTCGGCCGGCGATTACGTCGGAAAGCCCGCGCGGGAATTGATCCGCCGCATCTTCCTGCCCGAAGAGCTGGAGGCGCGCGCCGCGAACATCCTCCGGCAGCACGGGCGCCCTCCCGTCGGGCTGGAGCTCTTCGGAATGCCGCTCGACAGCGACGGGCCGAACGGCCAGGAATGGACCCACGTGCGCCCCGACGGCGCGCGGGTGATCGCGGGCTATTCCGTCTCGGCGCTTCGCGACGAGGCGGGGCAGCCGCAGGGCACGGTGGCCATCGCCCGCGACATCACCCAGCTCAAGGCCCTCGAGCGCCTCAAGAACGAGTTCGTCTCCACCGTCAGCCACGAGTTGCGCACGCCGCTCACCTCCATTCGCGGGGCCTTGGGCCTGATCGCGGGCGGGGCCGCCGGCCCCTTGCCCGAAAAGGCCGCCGAGTTGATATCGATCGCCCATCGCAACAGCGAGCGGCTGGTCCATATCATCAACGACATCCTCGACATCGAGAAAATCGAATCCGGCCGGATGGCCATCCATCCCGAGCCCGTCGAGGCGCGAAGCTTCCTGGCGCAGGCGCTGGAGGCGAACCGGCCTTATGCCGACAAGCACGGCGTAAGGCTCGTCCTCGGCGAGGTGCCCCCGGATACCCGGGTCACCGCGGATCCCGAACCTTTGATGCAGGTGATGGCGAACCTCCTGTCGAACGCCGCCAAGTTCTCGCCCCGCGGCGCCGAGGTCCGCGTGGAGGCCGGGATCCGGGGCGGCGCGCTGCGCGTCGGGGTGCAGGATCGGGGCCCGGGCATTCCCGAATCGTTCCGGCATCGCATCTTCGACAAGTTCGCCCAGGCGGAAGGCGCCGATTCGCGGCGCTACGAGGGCACGGGCCTGGGACTCAACATCACCAAGAAGCTGGTGGAGGCGATGCGGGGACGAATCGGGTTCGACACCCGGACGGCCGGAGGCGCCGCCTCCCTTTCCGGGACGGGCACGACATTCTGGCTTGAACTGCCGCTGGAAGCCGTCCCGGATTCCGCAGCCGGCGGAAAACCGGAAGGCGGCCCGGCGGAGGCGCAGCGCGTCCTTATCTGCGAGGACGATCCCGACGTGGGCAAGCTCTTGCGGCTTCTGCTCGAGCGCGCCGGACTGGCCGCCGATGTGGTGGGCACCTTGGCGCAGGCGCGGGAAAGATTGCGCGAGGGAAAGTATGCCGCCATGACCCTGGACCTGGCGTTTCCGGACGGGAGCGGCTTGGGCTTGCTGCGCGAGCTTCGGCGCGAGCCGGCCACACGCTCCTTGCCCGTGGTGGTGGTCTCGGCGCGCGCCGAGGAGGGACGGCAGGAATTCTCCGGCGACGCCATCGGGATCGTGGACTGGCTTCCGAAGCCCATCGACGAGGCCCAGCTCGGCGAGGCGCTGCGGCGGGCGATGCGCGGCGCGGTGCGCCCGCGCATCCTGCACGTGGAGGACGACGCCGACTTCCGGGCCATCCTCGCCCGCTCGCTGAACGACGCGGCGGATTGGAGCGGGGCCTCCACCGTGCGCGAGGCCGGGACCCTGCTCGAAGGAACCCGCTTCGACCTCGTGGTGCTCGATCTCGACCTGCCCGACGGTTCGGGGCTCGAGTTGCTGGAGCGGCTGAAGAACGCGCCGGGCGGTCCCGTGCCGGTCCTGATCCTCTCCGCGAGCGAGGCCGAGAACGGGGTGCGCAGCAAGGTGGAGGCCGCCCTCGTCAAGTCGCGCCTTTCGGAGGAGCGCATCGTCGAGACCATCCTGGCGCAAATCCGTCGCGGACACCCCGACACCGAACACCCTTCTCCCGGAAGTGCCCCCCCATGACATCGCTGACCCACATCCTGTGCATAGACGACGAGGAGGACATCCTCCAGGTGGCCAAGCTGGCGCTCGAGGCGGTGGGGGGATTTCGGGTTTCGCTGTGCCGGGGCAGCGCCGAGGCCGTGAAGACGGCGGAGTCGGCCGCCCCCGACCTGATCTTGCTCGACGTGATGATGCCCGACATGGACGGGCCGACGACCCTGGGCAAGCTGCGCGAGGCGGGCATCGTGGCGCCCGTGGTCTTCATGACCGCCAAGGTGCAGCCCGCCGAGGTGCGTCACTATCTTGACCTCGGTGCGATCGGGGTGATCTCGAAGCCCTTCGATCCCATGGCGCTTTCCGGCGAGGTCCGCGCGCTTTGGGAAAGGCGGAACGAGGAAAAGCGGCAGGATGCCGCCGACGATGAAGACAAGGGGAGAGAACCGTGAGCGCAAGCCCTGAAGATCTGATCAAGCCGCTGCGCGGCATGTACCTCGCCCAGCTTCGCGAAAGGGCGGGCACGGTGGAGGCTTTTCTCGACCGCTGCCGAGGCGGCGGCGTGCCCGATGGCGAACTCGCGATGATGGAATCGCTGGCCCACAAGCTGGCGGGCTCGGGCACGACCTACGGATTTCCGCTGATCACGCGCGCGGCGCGCGCGCTCGAGGAAGCGTTGCAGGCGAAGGCCGGGGCGGCGGCGCTGGCTCCGCTCGCCGAGTCGCTGCACCACGCCTGCGCCCAGGCGGTGCTGCTCATCGAGCGCGACTCGGCCGATCCCGCTCCGCATGCCGATATCGTCGCCTCGGGCAAGCCCGCCCTCCTCGCGGTAGACGACGATCCGGTGATCCGCGAGACGCTCGTCGCGCTCTTCGGGCGGGATTTCGAGGTGCTCACCGCCACCGACGGCGCCGAAGGGCTGCGGCTTGCCCGCGAGCGGGCCCCGCGCCTCCTGATCGTGGACGAGACCATGCCGAACATGACGGGACTGGAGCTCGTCAAGGCCCTCCGCGCCGATCCGGGCGGAGACGGCGTGCCCGTCATCATGGTCACCTCCAGAAGCAAGTCGCACGACGTGGTGCAGGCCCTCGCGGCGGGCGTGTCGGACTACATCGCCAAGCCCTTCAAGCCCGAGGAATTGGCGGCGAAGGTGCGCGAACTGTTGCGCCGCGCCGGGAAGACCGTGCTCATCGCCGACGACGATCCCGCCATCCGCGATCTCCTCGCCTACAAGTTCCGGCTGGCCGGGGTGCGGGTCCTGACGGCGGTCGACGGCGAGGAAGCCTGCCGCATGGCGAAGGAATACGTTCCCCACCTTGCGATCCTCGATCGCATGATGCCCGGGCTCGACGGCGTCGCAGTGCTCCGCACCTTGCGCGACGATCCCGCCACCCGCGGCATGCCTGTCATCTTCCTGACGGCCATGCGGCAGGAGAAGGACATCCTCGAGGGATTCCGCACCGGCGTCTCGGACTACGTCGTGAAGCCGTTCATGCCCGAGGAGGTGCTGGCGCGGGGGATGAGATTGCTGGGAATCGACGGCAGGGAACCGTAGGGCCGGGGCATGCCTCGACTTTCCCGACCCCGCCCCTGTTCGGGAGCGGTGAATGATGAGGGACGAAGGGCGAATACAATGCGGGAACGATCGTAATGACGGGACTTTCGGGGATTCTTCGGGGCATTTCGCCGTGGGCGCTTTGCGGTCTCATGGCGTCGGCCGCGTTCGCGGCCACGGTCGGGGATTGGACCGAAAGGGCGCGCGCGCACGTTTCGGAGTCGCGTCTGGAGGATGCGCTCGCCTCGCTCGACTCCGCGCTCGCGATGGATCCCCGCGACCGCGACGCGCGCGTCCTTCGCGCCCGGATCCTCTCGTGGCAAGGGCGGCACGACGCCGCCGAGCGGGAACTGCTCGCCTTGCTCGGCGAACGCCCGGGTGATCCCGACGCCGGGCTCGCGCTCGCCTATCTTCGCTATTACCAAGGGGACTTCGCCCGGGCCGAAGCGGGCTTCGGAAGGTTATTGGCCGCCGATTCGGCGAACAGCGACGCGCGCGAGGGGCTGGAGCGGGTGCTCAAGGCCAAGGCCGCGCCGCCTCCGCGTCCCTGGCGCGTCGATGCCGGGTTCGAATACAGCGCCTTCTCGCGCAGGGAGCAGCCCGACTGGAACCAGCAGTCGCTCCAGGTGTCGCGGTTGCTTGCCGACGGCAAGACCACGGTGCACGGCAGGCTGGAGGCGTACCGGCAATTCGAAATGAGCGACTTCGCCCTCGAAGCCGGGGTGGCAAGCGCCTTCCACCCGCGCGCGCTCGCCTCCCTCGCCGCGGGCTGGACCCTCGCTCCCGACTTTCGTCCGGAGTGGCGGCTTCGCGCCGACGGGGGTTTCCTTGCGCTTCCGAAGCCGTCGCCCGCCCTCGCGCCGGCGACGTGGATGCTGTTGGGCGCCCGCTACGACGCCTTTGAGCTCGTGAACGTGCTGGGCCTCCATCCGGGCCTGCGGTTCGAGTGGCGCGCCCCTTGGGCGATGACGGTGCGGGCGAGCCGCGTGCGGGAAGACGGCGGCGATCCGCTGCACGGCGGATCGGTTCGCCTCGACGGATCGCTCGGCGTGACGGACGTGGGTCCGATCTCGGGCCTGCGATTCTGGCTCGGGATCGCCGACGCCCCCGAAACCGTTCGGGCCGCGACGGTTTCCACGCGCACCCTTTTCCTCGGTGCGGGGGGCGGCGCGGGTCGGGATTGGCTCTTCACCTTAGGCTACGCGCGCGACGACCGGGAGGATTCCTGGATCCGCCACGCGCTGAGCGCCGGCGTCGCCCGGCGGTTCTGATGCAGGTCGATCCCGATCTCGTGCTGCTGTGGATCTGGCGCGCCTGCCTGATCCTTTCGGCGGCAGCGCTTGCCATCGCCTTCGGCCTGGCCGGCAAGCGCCGGCTCGAGGAGCGGGCGCGGAGCCGGAAGCTCGCCCGTCGGCGGGAGATCGAAGCCCTCGTGCAGGCCCTGCTCGCCTCGTCGCTGGAACTCGTGCCTGCGAACGTCCCGGCGCTTCGACCCGGCGACGAGGAGGCGCTTTTCAGCGTGGCGCTTGACATCCTGCGCGTCACGCGCGGTCGCGACGCCCACCGCATGCTCGCCCTGCTCGCCGCCTGGGACCTGCGACCTTGGCTGGAGAAGGTGCTGGCGGAAGGCCGCAGGAACCGCCAGATCCGCGCCCTGACCCTGCTCTCGCATTACCGGGACGCGGAAAGTCTGGAGTTATTGCTTCGCCACCTTGGGCACCCGGCGATTTACGTCCAGCTGGCCGCGCTGCGCGGCGTGGCGGAGCGGGGCGACGCATCGCTGCTCCCCCGCGTGGTGGCCGCGCTCACGCGCTCGCGCGAAACCAATGTGCCCATGCTGGCGGACATCCTGCGTCGCTTCGGCGCGCCGGCAGCGCCGGCGCTCTCCGAACTGGCGGAGTCGTCCTCGGCCGCGCTTGCCGTGCGCCTCGCCGCGGTGGCGGCGCTCGGCGGCATCGGGGCGCTCGACGCGCTCGCGCCGCTCCTGCGCTTGGCCCAAGATCCGGCCGAGGCCGTGCGCGCGGGGGCTCTCGAGTCGCTCGCCCGGCTGGGCGATCCGCGCGCCGAGGGCGCGGTCACGCGCGGGCTTGCCGACCCTTCGGAGAGGGTGCGTTCGGCCGCCGCGCGCTCGGCCGGGCTCCTCGGCCTGCGCGGCGCGCTGCCGGCCTTGGCCGGCGCGGTCGAGGACGCCGCCTGGGAAGTACGCTGGCGCGCGGCCGAAGCCCTCCACGCTCTAGGGGCTCCAGGCGTCGCGGTGCTGCGCGCGGCGGCCGCGGGCGAAACGCCCGGGGGAGCGATGTCGGCCGAACTTCTCGCCGAAAAGGAAGGGATCCCGGCATGAGCGGATTCGTCCCCGAACTCGCGGCGTTCCTGGAGGAATACCGCCTCTGGGTGCTCATCCTGTCATGGGCGATCGTCTCGGTCGGCCTGTTGCAGACGCTCACCTACCTCTTGCAGCTGCCCACCGCCTGGGCGGAGCTGCGCAAGCATTCGCAAGCGGGGGACACCGAGACCTCGTGGCAAATGCTCACGGCGTCGGGCGTCGCGCCGCCGATTTCCCTCCTCGTTCCCGCCTATAACGAAGAGGCCGTGATCGTCCAGAGCGTTCGCTCCATGCTCACGCTCGAATACCCCGAGATCGAGGTCATCGTCGTCAACGACGGCTCGAAGGACGGAACCCTCCGTGCCATGATCGAGGGTTTCGGGCTCAAGCCGGTGGCGCGGGTGCACGAGCGCCGCGTCCCGCACGCGAAGGTGCGAGGCATCTACGGGTCGCCCCTCTATCCGCGCCTGGTGCTGGTGGACAAGGAGAACGGGGGAAAGGCCGACGCCATCAACGCGGGGATCAACTTCTCGCGCTGCCCGCTTTTCTGCGTGGGCGACGCGGACTCGTTGCTGGAGGCGCAGGCGCTCCTCAGCGCGGCGCGTCCCTTCATGGAGGATCCCGAGCGCGTGGTGGCCGTGGGCGGCACCATCCGCGTGGTCAACGGCTGCGAGGTCAAGGCGGGCCGCGTCGTCAAGGTGGGCCTGCCGCGCCGCTTTTTGCCGCTGGTCCAGACCATGGAATACATCCGCGCCTACCTGATGGCGAGGCTGGCGCTCAGCCGCTGGGGCGCGCTCACGATCATCTCGGGCGCCTTCGGCATCTTCCGGCGCGACGTGGCGCTCGAGGTGGGAGGTTTCTCGCATGGCACGGTGGGGGAGGATCTCGAGATCATCCTCAAGATGCACCGCCATCTCTCGGACCAAAAGCGGGACTTCGCCATGCGGTTTGTGCCCGAGCCCGTTTGCTGGACCGAGGCCCCCGAATCGCTCAAGATCCTGAAGAACCAGCGCACACGCTGGGAGCGCGGCGCCCTCGAGGGGTTCTTCAAACACAAGGACATGATGCTCAATCCGCGTTACGGGAACATCGGGAAGGTGGCCTTTCCGCTAAGCTTCGTCACCGACGTCCTGGGTCCCATCGTCGAGGTGCTGGGATACCTCCTCATTCCCGTCTTCTGGCTGCTGGGGATGCTGAGCCTCGAGTTCCTGCTGGCCTTCACGGCGCTGGTCTTCGTCATCGGCGTGTTCATCAGCGTTTGTTCGCTGATCCTGGAGGAAATGGAGCTCAAGCGCGTGCCGCGCGCGCGCGACCTGCTCATCCTCACGGGCGTCGCGGTCATCGAAAACTTCGGCTATCGCCAGCTCAACAACTGGTGGCGGGTGGTGGGGTGGTGGCAATTTCTTCGGAAAAAGCAGGGGTGGGGGGAAATGAAACGAAAGGGGTTCGCGATGGGGACGCCGGGTGTTTCGGGCCGCGCCTGACCCCGGAGCATGAACGTGTCATCGAAAAACGCGCGGCGGTGACCCGACAAGGGGGCGAAAGTGTAAAATGGATGGTTCGCAGTATGCGAACAAGTCGTTTAGGTATTCGATTTCAGGCTGAAAATTGATTAAAAGACAGAGATTTTACTGGCTTGGGGATATATTCGGGAAATCAACCGGACGGCCCTTCCAGGCTGGACAAATCGATTTTCAAGCGGAGGACAAGCATGCGCCCCATCACCCGAATCGCCCTCTTGGCCGCAGTGGCCCTTACTGCCGGGAACGCGCTGGCCCAACGCCCCTTCTACCTCGTGCCCGGCCTGCATCCCGGCTACGACAGCCTCGTCAGCATGCGGCCCTCTTCCATGTCGTCCTCGGGCTCGAACGCCGCGCCCAACGTGGGCGGCATGGCCTGGCTTCCCGACGGGCGGCTTTTCATCGCCAGCATGAGCTCGAATTCCGCCGGTGGCAACAACGCGAACCGTCTCGGCGTTTCCCACGGCTACATCTTCAGCGGCATTCCCGGCGCGACCAGCAATGCGTCGGTGACCGTCTCCCAGGTTTCAACCGGTTACCAGATGCCTTCGGGCGCGGTGGCCGTCGGCGACACGATTTTCGTCCTCGACAACGAGGAAGGGCTGACGCGCCTGGTCCCCAACGGAAGCAGCTGGACCAAGACCACGATTCACAAGGGGGTGCTTGGGTACAACACGGGCCTCTCCGGCTCGGGCTATCGCTCCTGGACGGGCGGATTGGCCTACAAGGACGGCTTCCTGTACGCCGTCGTCGGAATGGGGCTCATTCCCGGCGGCACCTCCGAGTTCAATGACGCCAACCTGTACCGTGGCAAGGGAAGCATTTACAAGATCTCGCTGAACGGCGCGGTGGTGGACACCTTCGCCGCCGGCGTTCGCAACCCCGTCTCCATGGCCGTGGGTCCCGACGACCAATTGTTCTACACCGACAACCAGGGCAGCTTCATGCCCGCCTCCGCGATGTTCCATGTCACGCAGGGAGCATTCTTCGGCCACCTGAAGACCCCCTTCGACAACCAGATGCGCACGCCTCCGGCGATCATCTTCCCCTACGGTTCGAGCCCCGGCGGCGGCGACGCCAACAATCCCACCGTGGCCCGCGTCGCCACCGACATGCTGACGCTCCGCAACGGTCCCTACAAGGGCCAGATGCTGGTGGGGACGAATCATACGACCGGCATCAACCGCGTGTTCCTCGAGAAGGTTCCCGATGGCGCCGGAGGCCACGTCTATCAAGGGGCCCTGTTCCCGTTCAGCCAAGGCATGGGCGTCGGCGGCAATTCGGGTTCCGGCAACGTGCCCACCGGCTCGATCCCGGGAGTCCTGCCCGATTTCCGCACCAACGTGAACCGCATGTCCTATGGGCCTGACGGGCACATTTACCTCGGCGGAGGCAATTCGCCGGGCAACAATTCCGGCGGATCGCACGGCTTCGACGGCGGCCTGCAGTACGGCTTGGCCCGCATGGTGCCCACGGGCGACACCACGGCCTTCGAGATGAAGGCCATCCGTTCGCTCGGCCCGACCCAGCTGGAGATCGAATTCACCGAACCGGTGGAGGCGGTCGCCACCTCCAACTTCGCCGTGCGTCAGGGTATCAGCACGCAGGCGACCACCACATCCTACGGAAACGGCTATTCGGCCCCCACCAACAACCTCACGGTCACCGCCGCGACCCTGAACGAGGACAAGACCAAGGCCACGCTGACCATCACCGGCCTGCAGCAGCGTCCCGCGACGACCACTCCCGGAAGCCAGCAGGATCGGACCTGGGGCTCGCTGGTCCAGGTTCGGGTCACGGGCATCGCCGCGGTTTCCGGTCGCCCCATGTGGGGCGACACGGCCGCGGCCAAGCGCGGCCTCACGGGCTGGTACACGCTCAACAAGTTCGGTCCGGGCCAGGATGCCGGCATCGTCACTTCGGTCGCGCGCGGCGACGCCAAGGGCGTTCGCTCGGGCCTGATGTTCCGGGTTCGCGCCGACGGGCTCGCCGTGCGTTCGCCCGTCGAGGGCGCATGGACGTTGCGGACGCTCGACACGCGCGGGCGCGTGCTGTCGTCGCATTCCGTCGAGGCCGGGCGCTCCGAGTATCTTTTGCCTCCTTCCTCCTTGTCGGAAGGCGTGACCTTGCTCGAGGCGAAGACGGTCGACGGGAAGCGCTTCACGGCTTCCGCCTCGCGCCTTTAACGGATCGATTTCAGGGAGAGATTCATGACCATGCATTCCAACAAGATCACCGCGGGGGCGTTCGCCTTCCTTGCCTGCCTCGCTTTGTCGGCGACGGAATCGGCGGCGCAGAACGGCCCCATCACCTCGCGCATGACCACCGCGAAGTTCTCCCTCATGAAGGGAAACTGGGGGTCGGACCACAACAGCACCACGCCCGTTAATTTCACGTGGATGGCGAAGGTCATGGCCGACAGCGGCATCAGCGTGGACACCTTCAACCTCAACGTCAGCCAGGCCCCGCTCACCGAGGCCAACCTCGCCAATTATGACGTGATGGTGTGGTACAACGTGTACCGCATGATGGAGTTCTTCAGCCCCGCGCAGGCGACGGCCAACCGCATTCAGGCTTGGTACGAGAACGGCAACAAGGGGCTCGCCTGCTTCCACCAGTGCGTCCGCCATTCCGGCTGGAATTGGTGGGGGACCATGATGGGGCGCGAGTACACCGACTTCGCTGGAAACGCCACTGGCCCGATCTGGCTCGATGCCGAGGGGTTCCCGCAGGCCTATGGCCCGACCTCTCCCGATACCGTCAACCAATCGTACTCCTGGAACGACGAGTGGTACGTCTACGCGGGCAATCCGCGCGGCACGCCGGGCACCAAGATGGTCTGGACGACCAAGCGTTCCCAATTCCCGACCTCCGGTCGCTGGACCAACATGAACCCGGCGGGCGAGGATGTGCCCGTCACCTGGTTCCGGGAGTTCGGCGGCGGTCGCTTCTCCCTGAACGGGATGTATCACTCGAGCGTCTTGTCGACCACCACCAACCCAGCCTTGCGCAGCTTCTTCAACCGAAGCTTCATCGCCAACATGCGGTTTCTGGCGGGTTACGACGGTTGCACCGACTCCACCTATGTCGAGTACAACCCCAAGGCCACGCACCAGGCGCCGGGCGCCTGTGTGAACCCGACCTTCATCAAGGTGGGCTCGCTTGACGGCAAGGAAGGCATCAAGCTCGATGCCTTCAAGATCGCCTTCTCGCAACCGGGACGCCACAGCGTGGAGATTTACAGCATGACCGGCGTCAAGGTCGCCTCCCGGCGGGGCCAAGGGACGCAGGAATACCGCTTCGCCGAGATCACGAAGCCCGGCATCTACGTGGTCCGTATCGTCACGGAAAACACGAAGGTTCCCTACAACCGCAAGCTGGTTCTCCTGTAATCGGGGGCGGGCTCGCCCCGCCCTCTTGCGTGTCCCCGGCGTGACCGGGACTTTCATCGAAAGGCGATCCCATGATGCGTACAACCGCGGTGGCTTCCATTGCGTGCCTTTTGGCCCTGCTTCCGGCGGCCGGCCAGGACACGATCGAACGCAAGCCCCTCGTCATCGGCACCAAGATCGAGACCGGGCAAATCGTGCAAGGTTCGCAAGTGGCGGGTGAAGTAGGAGATCCGGACGCCAACTACCTGTCGCAAATCGGCGTGAGCCTGACCCAGGAGGTGGTGGTGAACCGGCGCCTGAACATCCGCGTCGGCGCGGGCGGCGTCTTCTACTCCGTTTTCCCGGCGGAGCCCAACCAATTCGGAAACGCGCTCGGCACCAAGTTCGGTCCCGGCATCACCCAGGCCCAGGCGCACTACAAGTTCGG
>CBFGVC010000049.1:0-12578 GCA_965652255.1 uncultured Fibrobacteria bacterium
CGGAGGCCGGGCTTGTGGCCGACCTCGAGGCGCGGGAGGGCTATCGCATCCCGCCACTCACCTTGGAACGGGACTCGCACCGGGAGGAATACCTGGTCGCCTGTCCATACTTCGCTTTGGTCAAGTGGCATCGCTTCCGGGGACAGGCGCGGCTGGAGACGCGGGAGCGCTTCCGCGTCGTGACCGTCATCTCTGGAGCGCTCACGTTGCTTGGTCAGGACGGAAGCGTGGCCGGGTTGACGAAAGGCGAGACGGCGCTTGTGCCCGCTTGCCACGACTCCGTCGTCGTCGAGGCATCAGGGGTCGACACCGAGGCGATCGTGAGCTTCGTGCCCGACCTGGAGCGCGACGTGCGCGCTCCGCTGCGCGCGGCGGGCCATTCCGAAGAGGCCATCGCCCGCCTCTTTGGGCCTCGGGGCATCTCCGCCTGACCTCCCGTCTCCGTCGACCCGAGGGGGGCGAGCAAAAAAAAGCCCGCCTTTTCAGGCGGGCTTTTCGCGTCCGCGGGGCGGAAGCCTAGAACAGGACCTTGAAGTTCAGGCCGCTCACGATGCTGATGCCGGTGGCGGGGCCGGCCGTGGCCAGCACGAACTCCGGCAGGACGCTCAGGCTCGCGCCGAACCGGGTCGAGATGACGAAGCGCTCCATCAGGGTCAATTCCGGCTGGAGACCGGCGAAGGCGCTGATCTCGATGTTGTCGGTGGGGACGTCCAGGACCTTGAAGATGCCGCCCACCGACAGGTAGTTGTCCACCACGCCCCAATCATGGGTCTTGATCAGGTAGAAGCCGGCGGCGGTGAGGGAGAACGGCTCGGCCGCGGCATTGTCGAACTTGAAGCCCAGGCCCACGTCGAGCTCGTTCGCGCCGAGGGGCAGGCGGGCGGTCACCACCTGAAGGTCGGCATCGTAACCGACGGCCTTGACCGGCAATCCGAACGGCGCCTGCGCATGGGCCGCGACGGCCAATCCGAGAACTGCGGCGAGAAGGGTGAGCTTTTTCATTCATGTCTCCTTGTTGGGAAGGGGGATCTGTTGAGGGGTGTTCAGTTGGAGCCGAAGTTTTCGGCGGCCTTCGACTGCGAGGCGTCGTGGTTGTCCGCGGCCTTGGAATTCGAGCCGTCGTAGGCCTCGGCGGCCTTTGAGTTCGAGGCGGTGAAGACGTCCGCTGCGGCGGAGCCTTGGGCGGAAAAGAGCTCGATCTTGCCCGCGAGCAACAAACTGAGGCCGTCGCCGCCGCAGATGCAGTTGAGGAGTTCCTGGGGATTCTGGAACTTCATCATCATCTCGTTGAGCTGCGCCTCGGTGGGGGCGACGCCCGGCTTGAGGCCGAAGCAGGCCAGATAGTCCACGAAGGATTGCGGGAACGAGCCGTCCGTCTCATCGGCCTCGAGGGAGTATTTGAAGAGGTCGCGGAACAAGGCGCCAAGCTTGGGGCAACCGATGGCGTCGAGCTGGTCGGAAAGGTCGTGATGGTCGAACGCGCCCGGGGAAACCTGGGCCGCGATCGGCGCCGAGGATTCCTGAATGAACTTCAGGTCGTTGGCCCGCGCCTGGCGCGCTTCGGCGGACAGGTCGGAGCCGCTGAGGCAGCCGGAGAGGAGGGCCAAGGCCCCGGCGCCCAAGATGGCCGTGGACAAAAGTTTCGTCTTCATGGATTGACTCCTTTGCACGATGCGTCGCTTGACCGGATTATTTAGAAAAAAGAATTTCTTGTCAAGAAGTGTCCGGGGTGGAAATACCGCGGCAATCGCCGCGAAGGACACGACAAGGCGTGGAATTCGGACGGGTTTTCCGCCTAAGCCGTTATCGTAAATGGAAATGAGTTTCCATCGAGGAGAGGCGCTCCTTCATCTTGTAATTTTGTCACCATGTCCCGCCCCGTTCCAGCGAAACCCCGAACGTCCGTGGTTCACGAAGGCCGCCCCCCTCCTCGTTCGCACCTGGGTTTCGGGCTCGGCTTGCGGATTCCGCATTACCCGCACATCTTCGAGCATTGGCCCGAGGTCGATTTTTTCGAGATCATCTCGGAGAACTTCATGGATGCTGCGGGGGTTCCGCTGCGCAACCTCGACCGCATCGCGGAACGCTATCCCGTGGTGCTCCACGGCGTGTGCCTCTCGCTCGGAGCGACCGATCCTCTCGACCGGGAATACTTGCGCAAGCTCAAGGCCCTCGCGCGGCGGGTGAAGGCCCCCTGGTTCAGCGACCACCTGTGCTGGACGCGGCACGGCGGGCATCATTACCACGACCTGTATCCGCTGCCGTACACGGAGGAGAACCTCGCGTGGGTGGCGGAGCGCGCCCGCATCGCGCAGGACTTCGTCGAGTTGCCGCTCGGGATCGAGAACCTCTCCGCGGTGGCCGAGGCCTCGTCCGGAACGATGCCGGAATGGGAGTTCTACCGCGGCGTGGTTGAAAAGGCGAACTGCCGCATGATGCTGGACGTGAACAACGTGTACGTCTCCTCCCGCAACCACGGCTTCGACCCGCGCGAATACCTGCGCGGCCTCGACATGACGCGCGTGATCCAGATGCACCTGGCCGGGCACAGCGATCTGGGAACCTACGTGCTCGACACCCACGACCACCCGGTGCGCGACGAGGTCTGGGAGCTGTACCGGGAGGCCTACGCCGCCTGCGGCGGGGCGCCCACCTTGGTCGAATGGGACGACGAAATCCCGCCCTTCGAGGTGGTGCACGGGGAGGTTCTCAAGGCCAAAAGGTTGGTCGGGGGATAGGAGTTACGAGTTACGAATTACGAGTTGAGTTACGAATTACGAGTTACGAGTGAGGGCGTCACGGCGCCATGGGCCACGGCAAAAATCTGGGAGGGGAGAGGGGATGCCTCGAGCCATGGCTCTCACCCCCCAAGGCCAACCCGCTTGTCCCTTTATTCGTAACTCGTAACTCGTAATTCGTAACTTTCCCCCCCATGACCGACATCGAAACCCGTCTTTGGGCTTCCGCGAACCAGGCCGTCCGGAACGCCGGCATGGAGTTCACCGTTCCCTGCTCCCGCAACGTGCGCGACCTGATAGGGGCGGGCGCGGCGGTGATGCGCCGCGAGCGGCGAGTGGCCGAGTCCGACCTGGAAGCCGCCGATGCCAGTCTCTCGCGGCTGACCCAGGAGATGATACGGTCCACCCGCGAGTTGGGTGAAAGTCCTCGCGCGGGGCGCCGCGTTCCGGTGCGGGAGACGGCGGTGGTGGCCGCCAAGAAGCTTTGCCCGCTGTGGCCGTTCGGATGAAGGGTGAAGAGTGAAGTAAACGCCTGAACGGGGGATTGGTCCCGAGGTTCACCCTTCACTATTCGCCTTTCTCTCCTCTTTGGTATTCCCAACAAAAAAGCCCCGTCCGATGGACGGGGCTTTCGTTTGATGGCGGAATGGACGGGACTTGAACCCGCAACCCCTAGCGTGACAGGCTAGTACTCTAACCAATTGAGCTACCACTCCAGAATTCCGAAACTCCATGGCCGAAGAACCGAAGTTCCACGGCCGCCGCCCGATGCGGGGCGTGGGCGTTGCAGGATTTGAACCTGCGACCCTCCGCGTGTAAGGCGGATGCTCTGAACCGCTGAGCTAAACGCCCTTGTCCGCGTCGCCTTGCTTGTCGTCTTTCCCGCTCTTGGTCCAGAGACTCCACGGGATCACGACCAGGTAGGCGAACAACAGGACGAACGGGGCGACGTTCAGGGCGAGGGGATTGTCCGCAGGCTTTTGGGCCAAGAGGAGATAACCCACGACCAGAAGGACGCCGGCGAAGGCAAGCCCGAGGTAGTTCTTTTTGCCGAAATACCGCATCGTTGCACCGCTTTCGTGCCGCGCCTTGGTCCCGTAGGGCAGGATTGCCCGGCGGAACGTCCAGAGCGGGGGGGAAGATACCTTATCCGCTATCGGGATTCAAGGTACAAGGTGGGGGAGGGCATTTCATCCGGGGAAAGGCCCCTGGCCTTGCCGGACCAACTCCGGGTCTCCCGAGACCAGGCTCACCACGGTCGTGGGGTTCACGGCGATCGTCCCCATCCCCATCACCAGATCTACCTCGTGGCCGAAGGCGGCTTCGATCTCTCCGGGGTCGGCGAAGATCTCGTCCTCCTTCACCTTGGCGGCCGTGGTCAGCAGCACGATTTCGGGCCGCAGCGAGAACAATGCGTCGGCGAAGGGATGGCTGGGCATGCGCACGCCCGCCTCCGGCCTCTTGACGTCGAGGAGTTTCCGGCCGTGCGCGGTGGCGGGAAGGATGAAGGTGTAAGGCCCGGGCACGAGCCGCTTCATGAAGCGGTAGGCGACGTTGTCGACGCGCGCGAAGTCGCTGATCGCCGAGAAGTCGCGCACCATCAGCGCCATCAGGAATTTCTTCATCGCGCGCTTGAGGTGATAGAGGCGGTTCACCGCCGACCGGTTGCGCGCGTCGCACCCCAGCGAATACCCGGAGTCGGTGGGGTACACGCAGATACCCCCCTTGTCGATCGTCTCGAGGAAGCGCTTCATGTGGCGCGCTTCGGGGGTGACGGGGTGGAGGGGGAGGAGCATGAGGGAAAAATGCGAAATGAGAAATGAGAAATGAAAACTGGGGAGGGGCCACCCGTTCCGTGAATCCCGGCGCTATTTTCGCATTTCGCATTTCGCATTTTTCATTTCGCATTTGCGTTCACCACGCTCCCTCCGGTATGAACGCGTGCGGAACGTGGGTGACGATGGGGAGGGCCTCGCGGCCCGTCAAGTCGACGCCGACGGCGTCGAAGCGCATGGGCCGGTCGCCGATGTCGTGGCGCAGGCAATAGCCGCGCGCCACGCGGCGGATCTGCGCCTGCTTGCGCGGCGTGATCCACCCCAGCGGGTCGCCGGCGTGATGCTGGCGGCGCGTCTTCACCTCGACGAAGACGAGGTCTCCGTCGGGCGCTTCCATGACGAGGTCGAGCTCGCCTCGCCCGAACCGCCAGTTGCGGTCGAGGAGCGCATAGCCCTGAGAGAGCAAATAGGCCAGGGCCGCGGTTTCACCCTTGCGTCCGGCCTCGATATGGTTTTCGCGCTCTTGCGGGTTTTCCGGGCTGTTTTCGGGGTCTTCGCTCATGCCCGCGCAAGCGCGTGCAAACCCCGTTCCAGGCGATCGAAGGCCTCGTGCAGCACCTTCGAAGAGTTGGCGAAGGAAAGGCGCAAGTACCCTTCGCGGCCGAACCCCGCGCCGGGGACGGTGGCCAGGTTCCAAGCGTCGAGCAGGTATTCGGCCAGCGCCACCGATCCTTCGATGCGCCTTCCTCCCGCCTTGCCCGCCATGGCGGGCAGGAGTTCCTCCACCGAGACGAACGCGTAGAACGCGCCGTCGGGATCGTTCCAGCGGATGCCGGGGATGGCGCGCAGGCGCGAGAGGGCGATGTCGCGCGCCGCGGCGTAGTGCGCGCGCATGGCGGGGAAGATCGCGCCCGAGGCGGCGAGGCAGGCGACGGCGGCATGCTGGCTCAGCGTGGAGGGGTGGTGCGCGGCATGGCTTTGCACGGCCACCATCGCCTTGGCCCAAGGGCCCGGCGCGCCCACGTAGCCGAGGCGAAGGCCCTGCATGGCGAAGGCCTTCGAGAACCCGTTCACCGTGGCGGTGCGCGCGGCCATCTCGGGCGAGAGCGCGGCCGGGCTGACATGCCGCGCCGCGCCGTAGAGGATGTGCTCGTAGATCTCGTCGGAGAGCACGTAGAGGTCGTGCTCCAGCACGACGGCGGCGAGCGCTTCCAGCTCGGCGCGCGAATACACCGCGCCGGTGGGGTTGTTGGGCGAGTTCAGGAGGAGCAGCTTGCTGCGCGGGGTGATCGCGGCGCGGAGTTGTTCCGCGGTGACCTTGAAGCCCCTTTCGAAGGCGGCGGGGATTTCCACCGGCACGCCGCCCAGAAGGCGCACGGCCTCGGGGTATGTCACCCAGTAGGGCGAAGGGATGAGCACCTCGTCGCCCGGGGCGAGCACGGCCATCAGCGCGGTGAACACGGCCTGCTTGGCGCCCGCGGTCACGAGGATTTCATCCGGGCCGTGCACGACGCCGTTCTCGAGGGCGAACTTCTGGCTGAGCGCGTTCCGCAACTCGGGCAGGCCGGCCATGTGCGCGTAGCGCGTGCGGCCTTCCTTGATCGCGCAGTGGATGGCGTGCGCCGCGACCTCGGGCAGGGCCAGGTCGGGCTCGCCGGCGCCGAGGCTGACCACGTCGCGGCCGGCGGCCAAAAGCGCCTTGTAGCGCGCGTCCATGGCGACGGTGGGCGAGGGCGCGACTCCGAGGGCGCGGGGGGAGAGGGGGAGCATGGAGGGAAAGCTAACAGCTTGCAGGGAACGGGTGACGGCTCATGGCTAACAGCCGGGAAGCATGCAGCGAATCCCGCGAGAAGGATGCGTCACCCGGCTGCGGCCATCCATCTTCCGCCGTCGCCGTTACCCGTTCACCCGTCAGCCCGCCTTGTTCTCCCAATAATATCCCATCAGCGCGTTCGTCGAGGCGTCATGCTTCAAGGCCTTCGCATCGCCTTTCGTCAGCTCGGCCTCGATGGTCTTCGCCAACTGCTTGCCGAGTTCCACGCCCCACTGGTCGTAGCTGTTCACGCGCCAGATGATGCCCTGCACGAAGATCTTGTGCTCGTACAGGGCGATGAGCGCGCCGAGGGTTTCGGGGGTCACTTCCGGCATCACGAGGGTGTTCGTGGGACGGTTCCCCTCGAAGACCTTGTGCGGCGCCAGCGCCGCGATGTCGCCGTCCGAAAGCCCTTGCGCCTTGAGTTCCGCCGAGGCTTCCTCCAGCGTCTTTCCCTTCATCAGCGCCTCGGTCTGGGCGAAGAAGTTGGCCATCAGGATGCGATGGTGGTCGTCGGCGGGGCTCACCTTGCCGTTGTGCGAGCGCATGGGGGCGATGAAGTCGCAAGGGATGAGACGAGTGCCCTGGTGGATGAGCTGGTAGAACGAGTGCTGCCCGTTCGTGCCCGGCTCTCCCCAAAGGATCGCGCCGGTCTTGTAGTCGACGCGCCCTCCGTCGCGCGTCACGAACTTGCCGTTCGACTCCATGTCGGCCTGCTGCAGGTACGCGGGCAGGCGGTGCAGGTACTGGTCGTAAGGCATGACGCCGTGGCTCTCGGCGCCGAAGAAGTCGGTGTACCACACGCCGAGCACCGCGAGGATCACGGGCATGTTGGCCTCGAGGGGCGCCTCGCGGAAGTGGCGGTCCATGGCGTCGGCGCCCTTCAGCAGCTTCTCGAAGTTCTCGAAGCCCACGTGAAGCGCGATGGGCAGCCCGATGGCGCTCCACAGCGAGTAGCGCCCGCCCACCCAGTCCCAGAAGGCGAAGGCGTTTTGCGGGTCGATGCCGAATTCCTTCACCGCGGGGATGTTGGTCGAGAGCGCGGCGAAGTGCCTCGCGATGGCCTTCTCGTCGCCGCCCACGGCCTTCAGCAGCGCGGCGCGCGCGGTGCGCGCGTTGGTCATGGTCTCCTGCGTGGTGAACGTCTTGGAAGCCACGAGGAACAAGGTCTCCTCGAGGTCCACGCGGCGGAGGATCTCGGCGATGTGCGTGCCGTCGACGTTGGAGACGAAGTGCACGGCGATGCGCTCGACCCCGTGAGAATCCCGGGCGTACGGTTTGAGAGCCTCCGTCACCATCACGGGGCCGAGGTCCGAGCCGCCGATGCCGATGTTCACCACGTGGCGGATGGCCTTGCCGGTGTGGCCCTTCCACTCTCCCGAGCGCACCTTCTCCGTGAAGGCCTTCATCTGCGCGAGCACGGCCCGGACCTTGGGCATCACGTCCTCGCCGTCCACGAGGACGGGCTCGGAGCCTTGGTGGCGCAGGGCGGTGTGGAGCACCGCGCGCTTCTCGGTGAAGTTGATCTTCTCGCCCGCGAACATGGCGGCGCGCGCGGCCTCGACCTTCTCCTGCCGCGCGAGGTCGAGGAGGAGCTTGAGGCTCTCGTCGGTGATGCGGTTCTTGGAATAATCGAGCCGCAAGCCGGCGGCGTCCAGCGCGAAGCGCGCGGCGCGCGCGGGATCCTTCGCGAACAGGTCGCGCAGGTGGAGGTTCGCGACGGCGTCGCGATGGGATTCGAGGGCCTTCCAGGCGGGGGTGGTGGTCAAAGTCGGCTTTAAGGACACGGTGATTTCCTGTTTTTGGAGGACCGGGCGCTTCAGGGTTCGACGGACGAAAATCGGGGAGGCGCTGTGGATGTGATGAGACGGACAAATATAGCTCCCAAGGGAAAATCCACCGCCGTTTCCGGCGGAATTCGCCGGTTTACCCATCCGTCGTTCCGGACGATATATTTGGGCCATGGAAAAACGCACCCCGGGAAAGAAAATCGTACCCGTGCTGTACGGCGTCGCGGTGCTGATGTGCGCGGCGCTCCTTTGGCACGGCCTGAACTGGAGGCGAACGAACGCGGTCTCGCCACCTTTGCCCGAGGCCGATCGCGTGGTCGTGGCGCAGCTTCCGCGCGAGTGGACCCGCATCAACCTTTTGGAAGGGCAGGGCTGGGTGGTTTTCGTGCCATGCGGCTCCGAGGCGGGGGCCTTGGTGATCGAGGCGGAGGAAGAGTCTCCGCGGCTCCTGTGCGCTTATTGCGACACGATCCAGGAGGCCACGGTGCGGCGGGTTTCGTTGCGGGGGCTGCCTTCCCGGACTCGGCTGAAGCTCGGGGGGATGGGCGAGGCGGTCGTGGAGCCGGTGGATGAAGCGGTGGCGGGTCGTTTCGAGGGCGCGCCGGTGCGGGATTACGTGTTGACCTGGACGCTGCCGGGCGGGGAGAAGATGTTCTTCGTGCCTTCCGACGCGGCGCGCGATATCGAGGTGATAAGGGCGGAGGACGAGAGCCCGGAAGGCTGCGGGGTGGGGGAGGAGTGATTCGGGTCGGCCGTGGTCCGCCTGAAGTTACGGTTTCGGTGCGACCTTGCGAAGCTTGCCGTTTTTATAGGCGTAAAGCCGGTGTTTGTTTTGTTCGCAGATCGCGCGGATTTCCGCCTGGAACTGCTCCGGATTCTCGCGGATCATCTTGTTCAGGCCATTCCGGATCCGGCGTAGTTCAGCCATGATGGGATCATTCGTGGTGCCCATGGAATCAGGACTTGAACTCGACCTTGCAGAGCTTGCCGTTCTTGTACGCGTAGAGACGGTCTTTGCATTGCTCTCGAATGGCTTGGATCTCTGCCTCGAACCGTGCCGGATCTTCGCGTATCATTTTATTCAAGCTGTTTCTGACCTTGCGAAGTTCGGCCATGATCGGATCTTTCATGTCTGTCCTCCTTGGTTCAGCATGGCCTCTGGAGTCATGATTCGCGGGGGTACCAAACCCGCGCTTTGACAGGCCGCTGCATACGCCTCGATGACGCCGTTGTTCGCCATGTGCTTGAAGTTCCAACTGACAATATAATCGATCCGGTTCATGGCCGCAGTGGCCAGGTGGTAAGCATCGACTTCCGATCGCTGGGGTATTCCCAGCTCTTCGTAAAGCCTACGTGCCAGTTGTTGTGTGTCGGGGATCGGGTCCAGCGTTAGCGCCTCTTGTGCAAGATTCCAGCGTAGGGAGGCAGCTTGTTGATCACCCTTGGCGATCTCTTCCAGGACATACGTCGAAACGCAGAATTGTGCAGCACCGTGAAAAGTCTCCCACCACCTTTTCGTCGTCAATTGACGGGATCTGACGACCGGATTCCGGTTCAGGCGGGCGGAGTGATACGAGATCACCGAGGTGTCGAGGTATATGCGAGGCTTGGGCTTGCTCATGCCGGGTTAGACGCCTCCAACCCGATTTTTGTTCGCCTGCACCGTGACCGCCGTCACGGCACCGAGCCCGCTTTCTAACTTGACGTCTTCCCATGCCCAACGCCCTCGCCCGCGCCGCCAGCCCCTACCTCCGCCAGCATCAGGACAACCCCGTCGACTGGATGGAATGGGGTGACGAGGCCTTCGAAAAGGCCCGGCGCGAGAACAAGCTCGTGCTCGTCAGCTCCGGCTACGCCGCCTGCCACTGGTGCCATGTCATGGCGCACGAAAGCTTCGAGGACGAACAGGTCGCCACGCTCATGAACCGCCACTATGTGTGCGTCAAGGTCGATCGCGAGGAGCGGCCCGACGTCGACCAGGTCTATCTCGACGCGGTTCAGCTCATGACCGGGCGCGGCGGCTGGCCGCTCAACTGCTTCGTGCTCCCCGACGGACGGCCCGTTTACGGCGGCACGTATTTTCCCAAGGCGCAATGGCTCGTGCTGCTCGAGAACCTCGCCGCCACCCATCGCGATCACCCGGATGCGGTGGGGGAGCAGGCGGGAAAGATCACCGAGCGCCTTCGCATGTTCGAGCGCGCCTCATCCGCCCGGAATTCCGAACCGATGCCGTGGAGCGAGGCGATGGCCTCCTTCGCCGCGCGCTTCGACCGCCATGCGGGCGGCACGGGCCGCGCGCCCAAGTTTCCCATGCCTTGCGAGTGGTCCTTTTTGCTCCGCTACGGCGTCCGGGAAAAGGATGAGGCCGTGCTGCGGCAGGTGCGGCTCACTCTCGATCGCATGGCCGCGGGCGGCATCCACGATCACCTCGCGGGAGGCTTCGCGCGCTACTCCGTGGATGGAGTATGGAAGGTGCCCCACTTCGAGAAGATGTTGTACGACAACGCGCAGCTGCTGCAGCTCTATGCCGAAGCTTCCGTCGTCTTCGGCGATGCGGCCTATGCCGCGATCGCGCGCGGCATCGCGGAGTTCGCGGAGAACGAGCTCTCCGCTCCCGAAGGCGGCTATTGTTCCGCGCTCGACGCCGACAGCGAGGGCGAGGAGGGACTGTTCTACGTCTGGACGCGCGCGGAGCTTTCGGAAGTCCTCGGCGATCGATTCCCCGCGTTCGCGGAACTCTTCGGCGCGAACGTCGACGACGATTCGGGCGAGGCGCATTGGGAGCATGGTCGACACGTGCTCTTGCGCCGGCATTCGATTCCGGAATGGGGCGCGCGGCACGGCTGGGCTCCCGACGAGGCGGAGCGCGCGTGGGAACAAGCCCGGCGCGACCTTTTGGCCCTCCGCGCGAAACGCGAGCGCCCCATGCGCGACGACAAGGTGCTGACGGGCTGGAACGGACTGATGATCGGGGCGCTTGCCAGGGCCTCGCGATTGCTCGGGGACGCGGAAATGCTCGGGCGGGCGCGTCGATGCGCGGACGTTTTGCTGGAGAAAGCGAAGCGTCCCGACGGAGGGTTGTGGAGGCGGGGATGGGGGGGATCCTTCGGCATCCACGCATTCCTCGAGGACTACGCCTGTTTCGCGCGCGGGCTCATCGACCTTTACCAGGCGACCTTCGAGGAGCGGTGGCTGCTCGAAGCCCGCGCGCTCGTCGATCATGCCTTGGCGCATTTTTCGGATCCCGGGACTCCGATCCTGTTCTTCGCCGCCGACGACGCGCCGCAGGTGCTCGTGCGCAAGCGGGAAACGCAGGACAACGTGATCCCGTCCTCCAACTCCGTCATGGCGGAGGTGCTGTTCCGGCTGGCCGACTACTTCGCCGACCCCGCGCTGCATGAGCGCGCCGCGGCGATGTGCGCCGCGATGCGCGCGGAACTCCCCGCCTACGCCCCGGCCTATGCGCATTGGGCGGAGGTGATGTTCCTCGAGGAGCGCGGCGCGGCCACGCTCGCGGTGGTCGGACCGGCGGCCCCGGCCTTTCTCGCGGCGACATCCGGGAGGTTTTTGCCCCATCTCCGCACCGCCGGGAGCGATGAGTCCTCGAAGATTCCCCTCCTCTCGGACAAGTTTTCACCCGGGAAAACATTGGGTTTCCGTTGCGAGGCCGGAGCCTGCGGCTTGCCGACGGAGGCATGGGGGAACCTGCTCGATGCCGAGGCGGCGGCATGGCGGGTGGAAGCATGAGGGAGTCGCTGCGCATCGGCCGTATCCCTTTCCTCGTGTGCGCGCCGTACTTCCATGCCTCGCTCGATGGTTTGCCCGGCGTCTCTTTCGCCGACGGGCCGCCGCGCGCGTTGAACACGCTGCTGGCGTCCGGCGCGATCGACGCCGCGCCCTCGTCGAGCTTCGAGTACGCGCGCAACCCGGGTGATTACCTGCTCATTCCGGGACTTTGCACCTCGGGGCGCGGCGAGGTGAAGTCGGTCCTCTTGTTTTCTCGCGAGCCGTGGGAAAGCCTCGGCGGAAAACCCGTCGCGTTGTCTCGCGACTCCGACACCTCCAACGCGCTGGTGCGCGTGCTCAGCCGTTTCCGCTTCGGCGTGGAACCGGAGTTTCGTGCGGAGGATGACGGGGGAGTCGCGGCGCGCGTGGCGATCGGCGACGCGGCGCTGCGCGAGGCGGCCACCGGGAACTGGCCCTACCGCTACGACCTCGCGCGCGTATGGACGGAGTGGAGGGGGACACCGCTTCCCTTCGGCGTGTGGATCCTGCGCCTCGAGGCGGCGCGCCGCGCGCCGGATGTCGTGGCGGACTATGTCCTGCACCTGCGCGCCTCCTTGGAATCCTTCTTCGCGGATCCCGCCGGTAGGCTGAAGGCTTGGGAGAAGGCCTTCGGCCTGCCGCTGCCTCCTGCGGCGGCGCTCGACTTCTTCTCCACCGCGGACTATGTCCTCACGGA
>CBFGVC010000050.1:0-12578 GCA_965652255.1 uncultured Fibrobacteria bacterium
TTCGCCTGGGCCGCGCTCATCCTCGCGCTCGACGCGCTCACGGTGGTGCCCATGGCGCACCTGCGCTGGAGGCGCAAGGCGCTGTTCTTCGCGAGCGTGCGCCTCGGGAACGTGATCGTCAACATCGCCGGGAACCTCGTCTTCGTGCTGTGGCTGCGCAGGGGCCTCGAGGGCATCTTCATCGCCAATGCCATTGCCAGCGCGGCCACCCTGATCCTGCTGCTGCCCGTGTTCCTCCCGAACCTCCGGGCCACCTGGGACGGCGCGCGCCTGCGCGTGCTTTTGGCCTTCGGCCTGCCCTTCGTGCCCGCCGGGCTCTACGGCATCATCAACGAAATGGCCGGGCGCCTCTTTCTCAGCCGCCTGACGCAGGCCGACGTGGAGCGCCTGCATCCCGGCTCGGGCTGGGACACCTTGCACCTCACCGGCGTGTTCTCCGCCGCCTGGAAGCTCGGCGTGTTCGGCCTGCTGCTCGTGCAGATGTACCGCCTCGCCTGGCAGCCGTTCTTTTTGCGGCACCACCGGGACACCGACGCTCCCGCGCTGTTCGGGCGCGTGCTGCGCGCGCTCCTGCTCGTCATCGGCGCATGCGGCCTCGCGCTCATGCTCTTCCTCGACAAGCTGGCGGCCCTCCCGATATTCGGGAAAACCTTGATCGCTCCGGACTACTGGCCGGGCCTGCCGATCGTTCCCGGCGTGCTTTTGGCCTACGCGCTGCAGGCCTGGTGCGTGCACTTCACGCTGGGCCCCTATATCGCCAAGCGCAGCGGGAAGATCGCGTGGATCAACGGCGCGGGCGCGGCGGTCACCGTCGTCGCCAGCGTGCTGCTCGTTCCGCGTTACGGCTTGTGGGGCGCGGTATGGGCGGCGGTGGCCTGCTACGCCGTGATGGCCGTGCTCATGACGCGGGCGAGCCAGGCCCTGTACCGTATCGAACCCGAATGGCCGCGCCTGCTGCCGCTTTTCGCCTGGGCGGCGCTGTGCTTCGCGGCGGGATTCTGGGTGCAGGCCCATCCCGAGACGGGGTGGGGGATTCGCTGGGGGCTGTTGGCCGCGGGCCTCGGGATGCCTTTCGTCATCGGCGCGGTGGGAGCCGGCGAGCGAAAGGCGTTGAAGAGGATGATCCTTCGGAGATGAAATACGGAATGACGATGTAGCGGCAAATAATTATTTGCCCCTGCAGGTCGCGATCCGCCCCATCGTCATTCCGCATGTTCCCCTCCTCCGTCCTTTCCCTTCTCTCCGACCTCTCGGCGCTCCCCTACGAGAACCTCAGCAAGATCGTCGCGCGTCATCAGGGAACCTCCTCCGGAAAAACTCTCGAAGGCATTCTCTCCTTCTCCGACTCGTGGCTCGAGGATCACGCCCGCACGGGCCTGGGCGGAACCTGCTTTGCGCTCACGCACTGGCTCAAGCGCCGCATGGACGCTTTGGGCTTCTGCACCGCCTACCTGATGGCGGATAAAAGAATCGAGGCGAACGTCCACTGCGGGCTGCTCTTCGAGCACGAAGGGCGCTCGTGGCTGCTCGATCCCGGCTATCTCATCTTCGAGCCGCTGGCGCTGCCGGCGGCGGGGCTTTCGGTGGAGGTTTTCCTCTCGCCCAACGCGGTGCGGGTCGAGGATGTCGAGGGAGCCTGGCGGCTGTGGACCGGGCCGCGGGCGGCGCCGGGGAAGGCGTCCGCGATGAAGCACCGGTTCGATTTTCGCAAGGACCCGGTGACGGCGGAAGAATTCCAGCGGCACTGGGAGGCCTCGTACGACTGGCCGATGATGGGGTACCCCGTCCTGAATCGGGTGAAGGACGGGACGCAGTACTACCTGCAGAAGAACAACCTGCTTATCCGCACGGCGGAGGCGGGAGAAATGCGACGGCTCTCGCCGGAGGAGGTGCGCGCGGCGGCCGTCACGCTCTTCGGGTTGCCGAGGGGGCTGGTGGAGGAGGCGATGGGGGTGCTGGGGGAGAAGGGAACAATGCAGCAATAGAACAATAGAGCAATAGAACAATGGAACAATGGAACAATGGAGCAACGGAGCATCGGAGCAGCGGGGCAATGCAACAATAAAACAATGGAAAGACATCACAGCAACATGACAACAGGGCACGAGAGCTGGACGATGGACCAGAAAGTCCTAACGATCCGCTATCCTCGTCCCGCGCTTTCCCGTCGATAGCGCGCTATCGCACTCCGGTCATCAGCACCGGCGCGCCGGGTCGCGCGCGGTCCTGAACGAGAAAGGCTCCCGACGGAATCGCGCGCAATTCACGGCCGTCCAGCCCGAAGATCCGGTAAGCGGATGGATTGTGGCGCAACTCCGCCATCGAAATCGGACCGGCCCGGCGACCGGCGACTTTTTCCCGGATCGCAACCGGCATTTCGGGATAGGGCATGTCCGGCGATTCGACGAGGCGGATGGTGCCGGTGTTGAGCAGGTTCGAGCCGCCGCGGCTGATCGCGAAAATGCGACCCCGGGAGTCGGTCGCAAAGCCAACGCTGCGCGGGAAGCCGGTGGCGGCGACCAAGGTGTCCACCGGCGTGTTGCCCTCGAACTTCACCGCGAAAATGCGGGCCGATACAACTTCGTCGCCCCAGAAATACGTCCCGTAAAAGGGAGACGTGGAGTCGCCGAAGTAGAACACGCCGCCGCTCACCGAGTTCGACCGCCATGTCGCCGGGGTTCCCGCGGGCGGGGCCTGGCTTTGCCCGCCGGCGGGATGCGGGATCGAGAGGACGGGCTCGAGAAGCCCGGTGGCGTCGCAGGTCGCCAGACGGAAAAAGCATTCGGGACCTTCCTTCACGCGCCAGCCCGCATTGCCTCCCTTGGTGATCACGGTGACCTCTTCCCAATCCCACTGGCCCACGTCGCCCAGCCAGATTTCTCCGGTGAGCGGGTGGAAGCTCCAGCGCCAGGGGCTGCGCAAGCCCGAGGCCCAGATTTCGGGAAGGGCGCCGGAAACCCCCACGAAGGGGTTGTCGGCAGGGTACGCGTAGTTGCGCGTGGTGTCGGATGGGAATGCGTCCGGACCCTCCACGTCGATGCGGATCATCTTGCCGAAGACGGTGGCCATGTTCTGGGCCCGGTTTTCCGGATCGCCGTCGTTGCCGCCCACGAATCCGCCATCGCCCACCGAGGCATAGAGGTATCCGTCGGTCCCGAAGTACATCGTGCCGCCGTTGTGGTAGTCCAGGGTTTTTTGCAGCCGCAACAGACGGCGCTTGGGCTGGCTCGTCGCCTTGAGGCGCGTGGCGTCGGCGGTGCCCTCCACGAGGAAGATGGCGCCCGGGGCGCCGTCCCCCACATAAAAGGCATAGAATTTTCCCGTGCTGTCGTACTTGGGGTGGAAGGCGAATCCAAGCAGCCCCCCGTCCCGGGGGGTTCCGGCGGCGTTCGCGCCCGACACGGCGAGGCTGTCGAAGGTCGACTTCGCCCATCCGCCGCCCTGCCTTTGCACCAGAACGACCCGGCCCGCGTTTTCGACCACGATCCATGTGCTGTCCCTTCCCGGAAACTCCAGGAAGTGGATCGGACGGTCGAACGTCATCGACCCGAAGAAGTTTTCGAAGGTCAGGTTGTCGGGAAGCGCGGCGGCGGGAATTGCGGCGAGCATCGCCAGCATGACGGATTTAAAAGGGCGGAATGACGGCATGACTCCTCGGGGCATATTCCCAAAGTAGCAGGGGAAGGGTCGTCCGGTCCGGGCGTTTTCGGGAAGGCGAGGACAAGTCGTCCCCACTGCCTTGGCATGCGGGGATTTACTTGCGATTCGGCTACGGAAACTCGATCTTCCGGATTTTTCCGTCCCTGAGGCTCATGGCGTACACGTCGCCCCTCGAGTCCCGGGCGAAGGAGCTTACCGACCGTACCTTCCCGATCTTGACCGGCTTCTGTCCCTTGCGCGCGGAAAGCGACCAGATGTTTCCCGTGACGTAATCGCCGAAGATATAGGCCCCGTGGAATCGGGAGGCCCGGTCGCCCGTGAAAAACTCCCCGCCCGTGATGCTGCGCGCTTCGGAGCGCGGCAGGACGACGCGCGGCGCGATCATCCCCCGTCGACTGCAGCCGGGCTCTTCGAAGCATTCGTTTCCCTCGAGCCGTCGCCAGCCCATGTTTCCGCCGCGCGGAACGACGGAAATCTCCTCCCATTCGTTCTGGCCCACGTCGCCGGCCCACAGCTCGCCCGTGACGGGATGAAAGGTCCATTTCCACGGGTTGCGCAACCCCAGCGCCCAGATTTCGGGACGATACTTGTCGTTGCGCACGAAGGGATTGTCGCGCGGCACCGCGTAGGCCTTGCCCTCGTCCCTGCGGTTCACGTCGATGCGCAGCATCTTGCCCAAAAGGCTTCCCGGATCCTGCGCGTGGTTGTTCGGGTCGCCGGCGCTTCCGCCGTCGCCCATGCCGATGTAGAGGTAGCCGTCGCGGCCGAAGGCGAGGGTGCCTCCGTTGTGGTTCCCATAGGGCTGCTCGATTTCGAGGATCACCCGTCCGCCTCCGGAATCCTTCGTGGCCGCGGCGTTGGCGCGCCTCTCCAGGACCAAGGTGTTTTCCAGCGGCCCGTACAGGTTCACGTAGTAAAGCCGGTTTTCCTCGAAGCGGGGATGAAAGGCCAGGCCCAGGAGGCCGCGCTCATCCTGCCCGCGGGTTCCGCCCATCGTCTTGAACGAGGCGAATTCCGACTTGCGCCATCGCTCTCCCTCCTTGTGGAGGCGCTGGATCTTTCCCGACTGTTCGACCACGAGGAATTGTTCCCGTGCGCCGGGGATTTCGATCATCGCGACGGGCCGGTCGAAGGAGAGGTTGAAGGCGTCGCGAAAGCGGACATCCTTCTCCGCGGCGCGGGCGCCGGGAGGCGCGGCAACGAGCAGGAGCCCCAAGGCGGGGGCTGTCAGGTTTCGGAGAGTCATGGAAGCAACCTACAACGATACCGGGGCCGCGAAGGCGGTGAAACCGTGCCTTCGCATGGCCCACCGGGCGGCTCCGGTTCGCCGAAGGGCTAGGGGGCCAGCGTCATTCGCTGCGGGCCGGAGGTCGTGCCGCGCTTTTCCACGAAGAAAACCCCTGCGGCGTCCCCGCGGGCGAAGAAGCCTTCCACGAGGCGGCCGTGCAGGTCGCGGATGACGTAGTCGCCCGGGTTCCGCAGCACGTCGGCGGCTCGCAGCGCGGGCATGACGGCCCGTCGCGCGGGCGCGCGCAGGGCGGTCGGAACCCCGGGGATCATGTCGGGCGACTCGAGGACGTACACCACGCCGGTGTTGTTGTTCACGCTCCCGGTACCCAGGCTGGTGGCGAAGACCCGCCCGCGCGAATCGCGGTCGAAGGAGACCACGTTGGTCACGCTCCCGAGGCGAACCGAATCCGTGAGCGTGGCGCCGGATGGGCGCATGGCCCAGACGTGGTTCGTCACGTAGTCGCCGAAGATGTAGATGCCGTAGAATGCCGAGGACGAGTCGCCCAAGAAGAAATCACCCCCGGTGATGGAGGCGGCGTGCGAGCGTTGCATCGTCTTGGCAGGCGGCAAGAGCCCTGTGCTCGTGCAGCCGGTCGAGGGATTGAAGCAGTAGGCGCCCTCGCGGATGCGCCATCCGAGGTTCGAGCCTGCGGAGTCCACCCGCGAGATTTCCTCCCAGGAGCCTTGCCCCACGTCGCCGATCCACATGTGGCCGCTCGTCGGGTGGAAGCTCCAGCGGTAGGGGTTGCGGAGCCCATAGACCCAGATCTCGGGACGGCGGTTCGCCTGCCCGACGAAGGGATTGTCGGAGGGGATGGCGTAATTCCGCTCGGTGTTCGCGGGGTAGGCATCCGCGCCATCCACGTCGATGCGGAGGATCTTGCCGAACAACGTGTCGAGATTCTGGGCGAGGTTGGGGGTGTCGTTCGCGTTGCCGCCGTCGCCGATCGCGATGTACAGCTTGCCGTCGGCGCCGAAGCCGATGGAACCGCCGTTGTGGTTGCCCGCGAAATCGTTCATCCGGAAGATCGTGCTTTGCGCGTCGGCGGACTTGGGGCGCAAGGTCGTGTCGGCGGTGCGTTCGGCCACCATGTGGAACCCGTTTCCGGATCCGCCCATGTAATGCACGTAATACTTCCGGTTCTCCCGGAACTGCGGGTGGAAGGCGAAGCCCAGGAGGCCCTGTTCGTTTCCTCCGCTGGTTCCCCCGTTGACCGTGATGACGGCCGAGTCGGTCTTGGCCCAGTCGCCGCCCTCCCGTTGCACGGTGACGATGCGCCCGTTTTGCTGCAGCACGATGTGCACGCTGTCCTCGCCCGGATATTGCGTGAAGAGCAGCGGGCGGTTGAAGGCCATCGTCCCGAAGTAGTTCCGGAAGGTGACGTTGTTGGGGATGGTTTGCGCCTGGGCGACCGAGGCGCCGGAAGCGGCGATCAGGGCGGCCGCGGAAAGGAATTTCAGCATGGGAATCTCCCGGGTTGGGGTATCCCAATCAATGGTACAAAACCGACGGTAAGCCGCCCGGAAACGGCCCCCTCTCCTCGTAGTCCGGTGTCCCTAAGGGCGAGCCATGGCTCGCCCTTAACACCCGGTTGACCCCGGTCAGCGCAGGACGGACATCAGGCGCGGAGAACCGCCCGCGACCCGGTCCCGGACGATGAAGGCCCCCGAAGGAACCCCCCGCACCGTTTTCCCGTCGAGGGTGGTCACGACGTAACGGCCCGGGTTCGCCCGGATCATGGCCCAGGTGATGGCGGGCCGCGCCTCAGCCCCGTTCGGGGACCGCCCCGAGATGGAGACGGGCGGCATGTCGGGGGAGTCCAGCAGCAGCACACGGCCGATGTTCGAGGAGATGATGAAGCCGGTCGTGGGGCTGATGGTGGTGGCCAGGATGCGGCCCTGCCGGTCGCGGTCGAAGGAGACCACCTTGTTCACGGAGCCGATTTGGGTGAGGTTGACGAGCGAGTCGCCCTGCACGCGCGCGGCCCACACGCGGTGCGAGCCGTGGTCGCCGAAGATGTAGGCCCCGTCGAAGGGCGAGGCGGGGTCGCCCTTGTAGAAGGTGCCGCCCGTGATGCAGGTCGCCTGCGAGGTGGGCAAGGCCAATGCCGGCGCCTGAAAGCCCGCGCTCAGGCTTTGGCAGTTCGTGGAGGGGTTGAAGCAGCCGATGCCCTCGCGGATGCGCCAGCCCAGGTTCGATCCCTTGGGAACGCGCGAGATTTCCTCCCAGGTGCTTTGCCCCACGTCGCCGACCCAGATTTCTCCCGTCACCGGGTGGAAGCTCCACTTCCACGGGTTGCGCAGGCCCAGCGCCCAGATCTCGGGGCGGATGTTCGCGCTGTCCTTGAAGGGGTTCGTGGCCGGGATGGCGTAGTTGCGCGTGGTGTCGGAAGGATAGGCGTCGGGGGAGTCCACGTCGAGGCGGAGGAACTTGCCGTGCAGCGAGTCGCGGTTCTGCGCGCGGTTTTGGGGGTCGCCCTGGGTGGTGCCTCCGTCGCCGATGGCGAGCACGAGGTGGCCTTCGGAGTCGAAGCCGATGGTGCCGCCGTTGTGGTTGTCGTATGGGTCCGTGATGCGGAGGATGGTCCGTTGCGCGTCGCCGGTGGCGGGGCGCAGCGATTCGCCCGCGGTGCGCTCGGCGAGCACATTGAGGCGCGCCTGCGCGGTCCCGCCGACGAAGTACACGTAGTACTTGCGGTTTTGCATGTAGTCGGGATGGAAGGCGAATCCGAGCAGTCCCTCCTCATTGATGCTGCTCGTGCCGTTCAAAACCGTGACCGATGCCGAGTCGGTCTTGCGCCAGAGCCCTGCGTCCCAGCGCACGGTGACGACGCGCCCGTTCTGCTGCAGCACGACGAAGGCGCTGTCCTCGGCGGGGTAGGGCTTCACCAGCACCGGCCGGTTGAAGGTGAGGGAATCGTTGCCGGACTTGAAGAAGTTGCGGATGGTGACGTTGTTGGGGATCGTCTGTCCGGTGGCCGCGAGGGCCGACAGGAGGGTCATCGCGGCGGCCGGAAGAAGTCGGGAAGCGTTCGTCATGAAAATCCGCCGTGAAGGTGTGGGGACGGATCCGCCGCGTCATCGCGACACCGCGACATCGCGGCGGACCAAGGGATCATCAAAGATAAGGCCGTCGCGCGGCGCGCGCTTGCGAAAGCCGCGCGGGAACCCCTGAGGACAGGATTCAGGCCGGGATCATTGAACGAGGGTTGGGAGGGAACGAGTGGCGAAGCGAGAGAAAACACAAGGAACGATGAGGCGGAACGATGAGGCGGCGAAGCGCCGCCGCTTATTTCAACCCCTCCGGAATGCGCTCGAAGTGCAGGATGTGGTCGAAGGTCTGCCGCTCGCGGATGACCTCGGCCTTGCCTTCGTGCACGAGAACCTCGGGCGCCAGGCGGCGCGTGTTGTAGTTGCTCGACATGGCCGCGCCGTAGGCGCCCGCGTCGTGCAGCACGAGGTAGTCGCCCACGCGCGCCTCGGGCAGGCGGCGCGTGGTCACCACGCCGCCCTCCTCCTGCGTGAACACGTCGCCGGACTCGCAGAGCGGGCCGGCCACCACCACGTCTTGCTCGGGGCCGAGCTCGCGCCCGTCGGCAGCCACGATCGAGATCTCGTGCCAGGATCCGTACATGGCCGGGCGCACCAAGGTGTCGAACCCTGCGTCCACGAGGTAGAAGAGGTTGCCGCCGACGCGCTTGACCGAGCGGATCTGCGTGACCAGCACGCACGACTCGGCCACGAGGTAGCGCCCGGGCTCCACCTCGAGGCGCACGGCGTGCCCGACCTCGCGCTCGATCTCCTTGCGGGCCTTGTCCCAAAGCGAGTAGTACGCCTCGGTGTCGATGCGCGCCTGGTTCCTGCGGTAGGGGATGGGCAGGCCGCCGCCGGCGCTGATCACCTCGAGGCCCGGGCCCACGTGCTTCGCGGCGCGCACCATCGCGCCGCACACCTGCGACAGGTGCTCGAAGTCGGTTCCCGACCCGATGTGCATGTGCAGGCCGTGGATCTTCACTCCCGCCTCGCGGCCCATGCGCAGGCACTCGTCGAGCTGCGCGTGCCAGATGCCGTGCTTCGACCACTCGCCGCCGGTGTTGGTCTTGCGCGAGTGCCCGTGGCCGAAGCCGGGGTTGATGCGCAGCGTCACCGGCGCGCCGGGGAAGAACGCTCCCAACTGCGCGATCATGTCGGGAGAGCCGACGTTGACGGGAATCTTGTGGGTGCGGATCGCCTCGACGGCGTCGGCGTCGAACAGGTCGGCGGTGAAGACGATGCCGGGCGGGTCGCCCCCGGGCCGGAAGCCCGCGCGCAGGGCGCGCTCCACCTCGCCCGCCGACACCGCGTCGACGACCACGCCCAGGCGGCGCATGAGGGCCAGGAGGGCGAGGTTGGAGGAGGCCTTTTGCGCGTAGCGGATCACGTCGAAGGACTTCAGCTCCGAGACGCGCTTCTCGATGGTGGCGCGGTCGTAGACGAAGACGGGAGTGCCGTGGCGCTCGGCGAGGGACTGGACGCTGACGCCGGAGATGTCTCGAAAAGGGCTTTGCATGGCGGGAATCCGGATGGGAGGGGTAAAGCTACTTCCGGCGCGGCGGCGGGCGTAGGGCCGCGGGGGCGCGGCCGCCCGCCGCCGGGCGGGGGCCGCGGGAGTGAAAGGCGCGCTCATGTCGGGCCCGGCTCCCTCGCCGCGCGGCGCAGGGCGGCCTCGTCGGTCACCAGGATGTCTCCGCCGTCCCGCGCGATCCAGCCTCGTCGCTCCCAATCGATCATCAGCCGCGAGGCCGTCTCGCGGGCCATGCCCGCGATCTCGGCCAGCCGCGCGCGCGAGGGCGCGCGCGGCAGCCTCACGTAGGCCCGCCCCGCCTCGTCGCGGTGGCGGGTGCCCAGGTCCTCGGCCACGCCCACGAGGGCGCGGGCCAGCCGGCAGGGGGCGCGCTGGCGGCAGATGGCGGCCACGCGCCGGTGCAGCTCGCGCTGCCGCCGCGCCATGCCGCCCAAGAGCCCCAAGGCCACGTCGGGCCAGCGGCGCAGGGCCTCCAGCACCCCGTCGCGGTCCCACTCCAGCAGCCGCACGGTGGTGAGCGCCCGTGCCACGGCCTCCCCGGGGGTCGCGTCGAACATTTCGATCTCGCCCACGAGGTCTCCCGGCTCCAGCGCGCGGATCAGCGGCTCGTCGCCGCCGCGCGTCCACGCGAGCCGGGCCTCGCCCTCGAGGATGAGCGCCAGCGGCGCGGAATCCTCCCCGGGGCTGGGGAACACGGTGCGTCCCCGCTCCACCCGCCGCTCCCATCCCAGCGAGGCGAACTTCATCAGCTCGCCGTCGGAGACGGGCGCGAACAGCTCGAGCCCGCGCAGGATCTCGGAACCCGACCGGAAGCGCCGGGCCTCGCGCCTCCGCCCGGCCCCCCGCGGCGACAGCGGGTGCCGCCAGGGATGATCCGCGCCCTCCGCCGCCGCGGGAATATCGTTGCTTGGCCGTCGCAGCATGATGTCCTCCTTGCGTTGCGATGCTTAGACGCTCGCGCGCGCAAAACGGATCACGTTTTCGACGAAAAAATTTTCAGGGGAACTTCGGGCGGCGCGCGGGCGAGGCCGAAACGCAAGCAAGTGAAGCCGAAACCGGAACGAAGGTGAAAGGTCCTAGTCCGCCGGAGCCCCGGCCACCGTGATGTAAAGGATGCCGTGCGCCAGCGGCAGGCCCAGGAGCTCGTTGGCCAGGTCGTCGTAATACCCCCCGATGCCCGAGGAACCCAGGCCCCGCTGCACGGCCCGCAACTGCAGCCTCTCGCCGATCATCCCGCACTCCATGCACGCGTAGCGGTAGCCGCGATCGCCGTACGTCCCCACGAGCGCGTCGATGTCGGCCGTGTGGACGAGCGCGAAGGCGCAGTCGGAGGCGAGGTCCTGCCCCAGGCTGGCGGCGTGCAGGTCGGCGCGAAAGTCGCCCTCCCGCACGGGGGTAAGCGTGAGCGTCCCGGGGTCGCAGGCGTAAACCCCGGGCTCGAGCCCCTCGACGGCGAACACGACCACATGATGTCCCAACGATTCGCGGTCAAGCAGCGGCTCGCCGTCGCCGGGCACGCGATAGGCGAAGCGAAGCAGATCGAGGGCCGCCTCGAGGGAGACGGGCGCCGCGGAAAAGGCGCGAGCGGAACGGCGCCGCAGGATCACCGGCAGGGGATTGAGCGCCACGGGTCCGGGAGACGGGGCGGGTGGAGCGGGCACGGAGGGGCGGGGGGCTTCTTCGGTTGTGATGCGCTCGCAGGCGTTTTGCTGCACCATCATCGCATCGTCCGGATCGGCGCGGGTGACGGCGACTTCCGGCGGCGGGCCCGGGCGTTGCCCGCCCGCGGGCGGCAGCGTGCCGCGCGCGCCCATCGCGACGCCAAGCAGGGGAAATTCGTCCTTGCGGCCCAGGAAGAGCAATTCCTCGAGCCCTTCGTCGCGGAAGCCGCCCAGGGCCACGGCGTCGAGCCCGGACGCCGCGGCGAGCTCGAGCAGGTTCGCGGCGGCGTGGCCCGTGTCGAGCAGGATGCGGCGGTAGGCCCGCTCCTTGTAGCGCCAGGCGCTGCGGGCGTACATCCCGGTGAAGAGCGCGATGAATCCCGAGGCGGTGGCCGCGGCCACGGCCGGATGGTCGAGGAAATGGTGGCGCAGGTCGGCGGAGAAGTCGCCCTCCCACACCGGCACGAGCGCGGATCGCCGGGCGTGGTAGTGATAGACGCCGGCGGGAAGGTCGGGATACGCGCGGACGGCGAAATACAGCTCGGTGGGATAAAGTCCGCCCGCCGAGGGAGAGGCGCGCAGGAAGACGTCGTTGCCGCCGCCGCCCGTCATGCGCGCGGTGAGGCCGAGCGTGCCGTGCGCGAGCCGCGCGAGGGCGGGCAGGATGCCGGTCCCGGGGTCGCCGATGTCGGCGAGGACGGGGGATCCGTCGGGGGCGTCTTCCTCCCCGGCGCCTTCGACGGCGAAAATCGCCTTGAGGTGCGGCACCAAGTTGATGTGGCGTCCCTCGGGAACGTCCTTGAACGGCTCGGGTTGCTCGTCCCAGCGCACGCCGCCCAGGCGGTCGATGGTCTCGGGACGGTACTTCGTCAGCTCGTGGTATCGCGCGGTGAAACTGGGCACGAGGGGAAAAATGGAAAATGGGAAGGGGAAATCGGGAAAATGGCAATAGAACAGTGCAGCAATAGAACAATGGAACACCAGGGGTCGAGGCGCCCATTGTTTTCATTGTTGCATTGTTCTACTGCCGCATTGCCCTTCCCGCCTTTACCCGCTACCCGCAACCACCACCGAAGCCTTGCCCGCAGGTGATCCCCCCTCCCCATTTTGTACACTATGTCCCCCATGTTCCGTCGCATTTTCGGCGCCCTGCGCGCGCTGCTTCCGGTCTTGCTCGCGCTGCCCGCCGTGGGCGAAGGCTTCACCCTCAATCGCAACGCCGCGCACATCGAGTGGCGAACCGCCGAGACCGAGCATTTCCGCTTCCACTACCCGAAGGAGCTGACCGACGTCGCCGGCGAGATCGCCGCGATCGCGGAGAGCGTGGCGCCCGGCATCATCGACCGTTACAACGCGCGCCTCCCGGGCAAGGTGGAGTTCGTCATCCGCGACGACATCTTCTC
>CBFGVC010000051.1:0-12472 GCA_965652255.1 uncultured Fibrobacteria bacterium
CTACCCCTCCTCGGGAACCGGATGGCTCCCGGGAGGGAAATCAAATAAGGGGGGAAACGCGTTCTTCGTCCAAGGTTCATGAGCGCATCGCCCGGCAAGACCCTCTCCAACCTTGGGGAGAGGAGGAACGTTTCTCCTTGGCCCTGAAGTTAACGGAATGCCCCCTTCCCTCTCCCCGAGGAAGGACCGGTTCGTTTGAATCCATTCGGGGAGAGGGAAGGGGGTAGCGCCACAGGCGCCGGGGGATGGGTGAGGCGAATCGATCCCGAAAGAATCCCGAATCCACGAAAGCATTGCCTTCGAAGAAGGGCTTCCGGAGAATCCCGAACCGATGAAGCTTCGATGGCGAAGAATCCCCCCCCATTCCTACCTTTCCTCCCCATGAAGCCCTTTTCCGCCCGCTTTCGCGGCACCCGGACGCAGTCCGCGCATTCCCTCGACGAAGTCCTTTACCGCGACGACCAAGGCGGCCTTTTGGAGGTCGAGCACGATCTCGACGCCCTGAAGCAGAAATCCGCCCCCGAGTGGAAGGCGTTGTTCGAGGCGCGCAGCGGGTCGCACAAGTGGCCGTATGCCTCGGGCATTTGGGGCAAGAAGGAGTGGGTGCTTCCCGAGATCGCCGACGAGGACATCGTCTCGCTGAACGAGGGCTGGACGAACCTGTTCTACGCCAAGCGGCTGGGCGAGCAGCTGGGCCTCAAGGACTTGTGGGTGAAGCTGTGCGGCAACAGCCACACGGGTTCGTTCAAGGACCTGGGCATGACGGTGCTGGTTTCGCAGGTGAACCGCATGCGCAAGCGGGGCGTGCCGATCCGCGCGGTGGCTTGCGCTTCCACGGGCGACACCTCGGCCGCCTTGGCGGCCTACTGCGCGGCGGCGGGAATCCCCTCGGTGGTTTTCCTCCCCGGTGGAAAGATCAGCGTCGCGCAGCTCATCCAGCCCATCTCGAACGGTTCCATCGTGCTGTCGCTCGACACCGACTTCGACGGCTGCATGAAGATCGTTCAGGAAGTGACGCAGGACAAGGCGCTGTACCTCGCGAACTCGATGAACTCGCTGCGCATCGAGGGGCAGAAGACGATCAGCTTCGAGATTTGCCAGCAGTTCGGCTGGGAAGTCCCCGACGTCATCATCATCCCCGGCGGCAACCTGGGCAACGTCTCGGCGCTGGGCCGCGGCTTCGACATGATGCGCGAGCTGGGATTGATTTCGAAGAAGCCCCGCATCGTGGTGGCGCAGGCCGCCAACGCAAATCCGCTGTTCCAGGCCTACAAGCGCGGCTTCGACAGGCTGGAGCCGGTGACGGCGAAGCGCACCGAGGCCTCGGCCATCCAGATCGGCAACCCCGTGAGCTACGAGCGCGCCGTGAAGATCCTGAAGGCCTACGACGGCGAGGTGTACGAGGTGACCGAGCAGCAGCTGGCCGACGCGGCGCACCGCGCCGACCGCACGGGGCTGTACTGCGATCCGCACACGGGCGTGGCCCTCGGGGCCCTCGAACAGATGGTGGCGGCGAAGCGGATCGACGCGAACGAGCGCGTGGTGATCGTCTCGACGGCGCACGGGCTGAAGTTCTCGGAGTTCAAGACGAAGTACCACGAGAAGCAGCTGGCGGGGGTGGAGAGCACCTTCGCGAATCCGATCATCGAGTGCGCGGCCAACGCGGACGTGGTGAGGGATGCTCTGAAGAAGAGGTTGGGGTAGGGGGATTTCTTCGTCGGCATTCCTCCGGCGGTTCGGGATTCTTCGAAGTCCATGCTGCGGAGGGTTCGGGAAGCCGCAGGCAAGCGCGATGGCCAAGCCCCGCGTCGATTTCCGGGCGGAACGCGGTGCCCGGACGGTGTCTGACCGGGCGGTTCGCCCCACATCGGACGCACCGCGTTCCGAACGGAAACGCGCGGGGCGACGAAGAAATCCCCTTCGCTGGCGAAGCTTTGTTGCCTGGATCCCGGCCTGCGCCGGCATGACGGTGGGGCGCCGGAGAACGCTTCTCTGTCGTCAACCCTCTGCTGGCTGGGCCCCCGCCGTAGTTTATCCCGAGCCTGTCGAGGGGCGGGGGTGACGGGCCGGGATACGGCTCCCTCGCTTTCTGGGTCAAAGCCCCGCGTCGATTTCCGGGCGGAACGCGGTGCCCGGACGGTGTCTGACCGGGCGGTTCGCCCCACATCGGACGCACCGCGTTCCGAACGGAAACGCGCGGGGCGACGAAGAACGCCCCTCCGCTAACGATTCTCTGCTGGCTGGGTGCCCGCCTGCGCGGGCATGACGGTGGGACGCCGAAGACCCCCGAACCCGGATCAAGTCCCCGACAGAACCCCCCGCACCACGTCGAACGAGTTCTTCGCCACCTGCGGCAAAAAGGCGTTGAAATCCACATGCGCCGAGCCGTCGGCCTTGTCCGAGATCGTCCGCACCGACAGGAAGGGCACCCCGTGCGCATTGCACACCTGCGCGATCGCCGCCGTCTCCATGTCCACCGCATCGCCCTCCAGCTCGCCGGTGAGATGCCCGTGCGTCGAATGGCGGTCCCCCGAGATGAACTGATCCCCCGTCAGGATCCGCCCCGCCGCCACCTTGTGGCCGGTGGCCAACCGCGCCCCCAGGGCGCGGTCCGCAAGCCCCGCGTCGGTCACGAAAAAACGCAGGTCCGAGTACGGGATGTGGCCCAAGGCGAACCCCAAGGCGCGCGCATCCATGTCGTGGTGCGCGCAATCGCGGCTCACCACCACGTCGCCGATCCCGAAATCCGGGGAAAGCCCGCCCGCCACGCCCGTGGAAATCACCGCCGACGGATCGTGGCGGTCGATCGCGTGCTGGGCGACCATCGCCGCGAACACCTTGCCCACGCCGCACTTCACGATCACCACCGGCTTCCCGAAAAGCATCCCCTCGTGGATGCGGAACGTCCCGCGCTCCGTCGCGCGGACGTCCTCAGCGTGCGCGAGAAACTCCGCCACCTCCTCCTCCATCGCCCCGATGATGGCCACCGGCCGCGCGGATCGATCCTTGGGCGCGCGCGTCATCAGTGCCCCGGAAACTCGAGCAGGGAGAACACGTCGTGGCCGGCCGCGCGCACCTTGCGGCTGCCGCCCAGGTCGGGGAGGTCGATGACCACGGCGCAACCCGCCACTTTCGCGCCCATTTTCTTCAGGAGCTCGATGGAGGCCAGGAGCGTTCCGCCGGTCGCGAGCAAGTCGTCCATCACCAGCACCGATTGCCCCGGTGCCAGCGCATCCTTGTGGATCTCGACGCAGTCGGTGCCGTACTCCAGCTCGTACTCGAACGAATGCACCTCGGCGGGAAGCTTGCCGCGCTTGCGCACCGGCACGAACCCCAGGCCCATGCGCGCGGCGAAGGCCGAACCGATCACGAAGCCCCGGCTCTCCACCCCCACGATGAAATCCACCGGAACGTCGCGGTAGCGCTCCGCGAACAGCGCCGTGCAGGCCTCGAAGGCCTCCGGGTGCTTCCACACCGAGGTGATGTCGCGAAAGAGGATGCCCGGCTTGGGGAAGTCGGGGATGGAGCGCACGTGGGCGCGGATGAGTTCGCGGGGATCGTTTGCGGACATGGGAGGGAAGATACTTTCGCGGGGGTGAGGGCCCAGGCGAATTCCTAGTTTCGGAGGATGGAGGAATCGCCATGAAAGTCGCCTTTTTCAGCGCCAAGGGGTACGAAAAGCCCTTCTTCGAAGCCGCGAGCGCCGATGGTCGCCACGCCTTCACCTGGATCGAGGCCTCGCTCTCGCCGGGCACCGCCCCGCTCGCGACCGGGCACGACGCGGTGTGCGTCTTCGTCAACGACCGCCTCGACGCCGGCGTCCTCGAATCCCTCCACGCCCTGGGCATCCGCGCCATCGCGCTCCGGAGCGCCGGCTTCAACCACGTGGACCTCGCCGTGGCCGAAAAGCTCGGAATGCCCGTCGTGCGCGTGCCGGCCTACTCGCCGCACGCCGTGGCCGAGCATACGCTCGCGCTCATGCTCGCGCTCAACCGCAAGATCCACCGGGCCCACGCGCGCGTGCGCGAGGGCAACTTCGCGCTCGACGGGCTGATGGGCTTCGACCTGCACGGCCGCACGGCCGGGATCGTGGGCACGGGCAAGATCGGCGCGTGCGTGGCGCGCATCCTCGCGGGCTTCGGCATGCGCCTTTTGGCGCACGATCCCGTCCGCGCGCCGGAGGTGGAGGCGCTGGGCGCCGAGTACGTCCCGTTGGAGCGGCTATTCTCGGAATCGGACGTCGTGACGCTGCACTGCCCCCTCACGCCTGCCACGCATCACATGGTGGATGCCGCCGCGCTCGCCCGCATGAAGCAAGGGGTGATGCTCATCAACACCAGCCGTGGCGGGCTCGTGGACGCGCGCGCGGCCATCGCCGGGCTCAAGGGCGGCAAGATCGGCCACTTGGGGCTCGACGTGTACGAGGAGGAGGCCCATTTGTTCTTCCGCGACCTCTCGGCGCACGTGCTGCAGGACGACGTCTTCGCGCGCCTCACCACCTTTCCCAACGTGCTCATCACCGGGCATCAGGCCTTCTTCACGCAGGAAGCGCTCGAGGCCATCGCCTCGGTCACGGTCGGGAACCTCGACGACCTCGCGCGCGGCGGCGAGTGCGAAAACGCCGTGCGCACGAAGGCGCACCATGCGTGACCAGCCCGTCACCCCGATAGTGCGGCCTTCACGATCTCGCTGACGAGCTTCCCGTCGGCCTTTCCTTGCGTCTTCGGGCGCACGGCCGCCATGACGGCGCCCATGTCCTTGGGGCCGCTCGCGCCCGTCTCGGCCACCGCGGCCTTCACGAGAGCCTCGACCTCCTCGCGGCTCATCTGCGCCGGCAGGTAGGCCTCGTACAGCGCGATCCTCGCCTTCTCCTGCTCCACGATGTCCTCGCGCACCAGGCCCGAGGGATTCTGGCCGCCCGCCTTCTCGAGCGTCTCCCGGAACTGCTTGATGCCCCTCTGAACGATGGCGATCACCTCGTCGTCCGACGGATCGCGGCGGTTGTCCACCTGGAAGCGCTTCACTTCCGCGAGCAGGCTGCGCAAAGTGACCACCTTGGCCTGGTTGGCCTCCTTGCGCGAGGGCTCGCGATCCTTCATGGTGGCGATGAGGTCGGCGTTGATTTTTTCGAGCAGCATGGGGGTACTCCCTGTGATCATCGGGTTTTCGGTAAAGCTAGTTGTCCGCCCGCTGTCCGTCGCTTCGTCATCGCAGGGCGTCGGCAACGCGGGCGCGCGGGCCGGAAACGAAAAAGGCCCTCCCGAAGGAGGGCCTTTCCGGATCCATCGTCGCGGCGGCTACTCCTCGAGGATGCCCGCCGTGCGCAGGCTGTCGCGAAGCGCGCCCACTTCCTCGGGCGTGATCGTGGTGGTGGCGCCTTCCGGGCTGGGGACGATGTCGCAGTCGGAGACCAGCTGACCGTCCTGGTTCTCGCTGACCGTGCAGTTCACCGAGGTGGAGTCGTTCAGCACCGCGCGCACGTAGGTGAGCACGGCGGCGATCTGGCGGTCGGTCCAGCCGTTCGAGGTGGCGAGGGGGAACATCGACTGCCCCACGATGTCGATCCCGTTCACCGTGATGGTGGTGGCCGTGTCGATCTCATTCGGAAGGCCCAGCAACAAAATGCGGACCGGGCGCATGCGCTGCGCGATCAGGTAGTCAGAATGCTTGAGGGGCGGAGCCGCTTCGCCCACGCCGTCGTGGCCGTGACAGGCGGTGCACTGCTGGAACAAGGGCTGTCCCTCGGCGATCAGCTGCTGGCGCTCGAAGGCGGCCGAGTCGAGGACGGACAGCGTGAAGCTTTGGCTCTCGACCGCGGTTCCGCTGGATCCGAAGACGACGCACTTGTAGGTCGAACCGTGCTCCGAAACGGGCACGTTGGTGAGGGTGAGGGAGGGGCTGATCTGGTCGGCGAGCGTGTCGCTCGTGCCCTTGACCCACTTGTAGGACTGGGCATTCTTGGCCGAAATGGTCATCACGAGGTCAGAGCCCTCGACGAGGGTCGTATCCCGGGGTTGCACCGTGATTTCGGGTGTTTTGCCCCCGCTGGAGGAAGTGGTGTTGCAGCCGACGGCGAAGGCGGCGACCAGGGCGCCCAGTGCGATCGCGAGCTTGAGCGGCGCATTGGAAAGGATGTTGGTTTTCATGGTGGTTGTCTCCCCGATATGGCAAAAGCGGATTGCAAAATAGGAAAAACCGGGTGCCTGGGCCCATCCCGTATTTTCGCCGGCAAAGAAAAAGCCCCCCTCGACGAGGGAGGCTTTTTGACCTTGCCGCGCCTGCCGGAGCAGGCCCTTTCGCTCAGATCGCCGACAGCGGAATGCGGCCGTTGAACCGCTCTCCCGAGTAGGC
Organism: uncultured Fibrobacteria bacterium; assembly: GCA_965652255.1. Taxonomy (GTDB): domain Bacteria; phylum Fibrobacterota; class Fibrobacteria; order UBA11236; family UBA11236; genus UBA11236. Next base: position 6,352 of record CBFGVC010000051.1, read on the forward strand.
GCGATAGGTGTAGAAGTACACCGGGTGCGCCAGGTCGCGGGCCTCGAGGTTGGACCAGCTCGACATCTCGCGGTTCCAGGTGGAGCGGAACACCACCTTGCCGCGGAGGTCGTGCACCACCAGTTCGCCCGAGGGCAAGCGGGCGTTGCTCGCGAGGACGAAACCGCCCTGGCGGACATCGAAGCGCACGTCCTGGCTGAAGCGGAAGGGGACCGCGTTGCCGCCCTTGATGCTCACCGTCCAGTCGGCGGGGGCGAGGTAGGCCGGGCAACCCGAGGGACGCTCCGTGCCCGCGCCGCCGCTGACGACCTTGCTCGTGCCCGCCGCGTTGTAGGAAGCGGTCAGGTAGGTCTGCGAGCCGCCGGTGGGCCCGCTGGGCTCGGTGCGCATGCCGTCGAGGGACTGGATGACGGCTCCCGTTGCGGGAATGCGGGCCAAGTTCTCGAAAGCCTGCAGGCGGACGTGCGGGTGCGTGTCGTTGACCGAGCACTGGTCGCGGATCGCCTCGTAGGAGGCGGTCGTGGCCGGAAGCACCTGCAGCACGTTGCGGCGCACCGCCCAAGAGGGGTGGAGCAGCAGCTGCTTGAGGATAGGGTTCCAGCGCGTGGGGTTGGCCTCGAACTGCTTGAGGCCGTGCAAGGTCCACAGCGCGTGCACCACGGGGGCGTCGAGTCCGATGGCGTCCACCTGGCGGCGCTTGGTGAGCACGCTGTCGAGCAGGTCGCCCAGTTCGGTGTTGTATCCCTGTTCGATCAGGAGGCGCTGGGCATGCATGCGCCACACCATGTTGGTGTGGTAGAGCGCGATCACCAGCTGGCGGGTGGTGGCGTTCGTCAGGTTGAGCAGCGGCTCCACCTGGCCGTCCTCGGGAACGATGCGGTAGAAGCGCGAGTGCATCTTGTAGCGCAGCGGGTGGCGATAGGCATGGTTCGTCGCCGGGGTGGCCGGGTTGTGCAGGAAGAGGTAGTAGTAGAAATCAAGCACCCACAGGGCGCCGTCGGGACCCGTGCGCGCCAGCATCGGGGCGGACCAGGCGTCGGTCGAGGCGAAGATGTTCGGCCAGCGGTTCCCGGGGTAGAGGCGGTGCGACAACCAGCTGCTGCCGTTGACCACCAGGCTGTCCTGGTTGCAGAGGCCGCTCATGCCCTCGCAGGCGAACTGGAACCGGCCCCAGTACTTCTGCGGCAGAAGGCGCGCGGTGTAGAAGTCGCTGCCGCTGACGGCAGAGATTCCGGTCGAGTAGTAGGTGACGTTGCCGGAATTGGGATTGGCGCTGATGACGTTGTTGTTGCCTTCCCACATGTAGCGGTCGTTGGTGAGGGAGTACAGCCGGCTGCGGTCGGTGGTGCCGGAGCCGCCCGAGGCGAAGCGGATGTCGAGGGCGGCCACGCCGGCCCGCACCACGTGCTGGTTGTGCGTCGTTCCCGTGGCTCCCGAGACGAAGAGTTGCCCGTCCTCCATGAACCCGACGCCGTGCGCGTTGAATTGGCCCGAGCTGTGAACCTCGAAGCGCGAGGTGTCGGAGCCGAGGGTCGCGTGCTTGAAGCGATAGATGTTTCCGTTGCCGCAGGTGCCGCTGCGCGAGCTGCCGCCGGTCGCGTTCGCGACGTTGACGTTGCTGCCGCCGCAACCGTTCCAGCCCGTGTGGCCGTAGAACCAGTTGTCGATGTTGCGCGTGATGCTGTTGGGCTGGCTGTGCGTGTCGTAGTCGTTGCCCGACGAGCCCATGGACTGCACGACGACGACCGGCGCGCCGCCCGCGGTGTCGGGATTGGTGGTGCTTTTCGGGATGTAATAGACGTTGGGCGGAACCATGACGATGATGCCGTTCTTGACGAACTCCATGCTGTTGGGCACCACGAAGCCTTGGTAGAAGATCTTGAAATTGTCGAGGGCGCCGTCGCCGTTGGTGTCCTCGAGGATCAGGATGCGGCCTTGGCCGGTGAGACGGTTGCTCGGAATGCCGCTCGAGCTGTTGCTGGGGGGCATGCCGGTGCTGTCGTGCGTGTAGGGGTAGTCGCGGGTATCCACAACCCACAGTCGCCCCCGCTCGTCGAAGTTGAAGGACAAGGGATACGCCATCGGCTTGGCGCCGGCCGGTCCCGGGGTCAATTCGGAAGCGACGATTTGCGGCTTGAGCCCCGGAGGCGTGAGAACGCAGTTGATGGATTGCTGGGGCGTGAGCGGCGCCTGGATCAGGCCGGCATTCAGCAAGGCTTGGGGAGGGCGCCCGCCCCCCCAGTTCGGGGTGGCGATGCTGGCCGAGGCGCTCGACAGGTTGTTGAACGAGCGCACGTCGAAGCCGTTGTAGAAGTTCGTGCGCGCAAGCTCGGGACACGGTCCCGTTTTCTCGATCGGCTGGCCGGCCGCGAGGCTTCCCAGCGCCAGGGCGAGTCCGCCCGCAATCATCATTCCCCTCATTGGATACTCCTGTTTGTGACGTTTCTCCGATCCACACCCTCTCGACAACATCCCGGCAATTTATCGCTGAACCAATGATTGCTGGTCGGGTTTTTCCCCTTTCGGGGGCTTTTTCGTTTGAAATCCGCGAACGTGAACGCCGTCGGCGGTTTTTTTTGCCGGAAACGAAAAAGCCCCCCTCGACGAGGGGGGCTTTTTGACCTTGCCGCGCCTGCCGGAGCAGGCCCTTTCGCTCAGATCGCCGACAGCGGAATGCGGCCGTTGAACCGCTCTCCCGAGTAGGCGCGATAGGTGTAGAAGTACACCGGGTGCGCCAGGTCGCGGGCCTCGAGGTTGGACCAGCTCGACATCTCGCGGTTCCAGGTGGAGCGGAACACCACCTTGCCGCGGAGGTCGTGCACCACCAGTTCGCCCGAGGGCAAGCGGGCGTTGCTCGCGAGGACGAAACCGCCCTGGCGGACATCGAAGCGCACGTCCTGGCTGAAGCGGAAGGGGACCGCGTTGCCGCCCTTGATGCTCACCGTCCAGTCGGCGGGGGCGAGGTAGGCCGGGCAACCCGAGGGACGCTCCGTGCCCGCGCCGCCGCTGACGACCTTGCTCGTGCCCGCCGCGTTGTAGGAAGCGGTCAGGTAGGTCTGCGAGCCGCCGGTGGGCCCGCTGGGCTCGGTGCGCATGCCGTCGAGGGACTGGATGACGGCTCCCGTTGCGGGAATGCGGGCCAAGTTCTCGAAAGCCTGCAGGCGGACGTGCGGGTGCGTGTCGTTGACCGAGCACTGGTCGCGGATCGCCTCGTAGGAGGCGGTCGTGGCCGGAAGCACCTGCAGCACGTTGCGGCGCACCGCCCAAGAGGGGTGGAGCAGCAGCTGCTTGAGGATAGGGTTCCAGCGCGTGGGGTTGGCCTCGAACTGCTTGAGGCCGTGCAAGGTCCACAGCGCGTGCACCACGGGGGCGTCGAGTCCGATGGCGTCCACCTGGCGGCGCTTGGTGAGCACGCTGTCGAGCAGGTCGCCCAGTTCGGTGTTGTATCCCTGTTCGATCAGGAGGCGCTGGGCATGCATGCGCCACACCATGTTGGTGTGGTAGAGCGCGATCACCAGCTGGCGGGTGGTGGCGTTCGTCAGGTTGAGCAGCGGCTCCACCTGGCCGTCCTCGGGAACGATGCGGTAGAAGCGCGAGTGCATCTTGTAGCGCAGCGGGTGGCGATAGGCATGGTTCGTCGCCGGGGTGGCCGGGTTGTGCAGGAAGAGGTAGTAGTAGAAATCAAGCACCCACAGGGCGCCGTCGGGACCCGTGCGCGCCAGCATCGGGGCGGACCAGGCGTCGGTCGAGGCGAAGATGTTCGGCCAGCGGTTCCCGGGGTAGAGGCGGTGCGACAACCAGCTGCTGCCGTTGACCACCAGGCTGTCCTGGTTGCAGAGGCCGCTCATGCCCTCGCAGGCGAACTGGAACCGGCCCCAGTACTTCTGCGGCAGAAGGCGCGCGGTGTAGAAGTCGCTGCCGCTGACGGCAGAGATTCCGGTCGAGTAGTAGGTGACGTTGCCGGAATTGGGATTGGCGCTGATGACGTTGTTGTTGCCTTCCCACATGTAGCGGTCGTTGGTGAGGGAGTAAAGCCGGGTGCGGGCCGTGTTGCCGGAGCCGCCCGAGGCGAAGCGGATGTCGAGCGCGGCCACGCCGGGACGCACGTCGTGCTGGTTGTGGGTGGAACCGGTGGCGGCCGACTTGAAGAGCTGGCCGTCCTCGGTGAAGCCGATGCCGTGGGCGTTGGCGGATCCGCTGCTGCGCACCTCGAAGCGCGAGGTGTCGGAGCCGATGAGGGTGTGCTTGAAGCGGTAGCTGTTGCCGTTGCCGCAGTTGCCGCTGCGGGAGCTGCCGCCGGTCGCGTTGGCGATGTTGACGTTGGAGCCGCCGCAGCCGTTGTACCCGGTGTGGCCGTAGATCCAGTTGTCGATGCCGCGGGTGATGCTGTTGGGCTGGCCGTGGGTGTCGTAGTTGGTGCTCGAGGAGCCCATCGACTGCACGATGATGACCGGGGCGCCGCCTGCGGTGTCGGGGTTGGTGGTGCCGCGGGGCACGTAGTAGATGTTGGGCGGAACCTGCACGATCAGGCCGTCCTTGACGAGCTCGAGGCCGATGGGCATGGCGAAGCCGTCGTAGAAGACCTTGAAGCTGTCCAGCGCGCCGTCTCCGTTGGTGTCCTCGTAGATGAGGATGCGGCCCTTGCCGGCGAGGCGGTTGCTGGGCAGGCCCGCGCCGGTGGTGATCCCGGCGCCCGCGGGCATGCCGGTGCTATCGTGCGTGTAGGGGTAGTCGCGGGCGTCGATGATCCACATGCGACCCTTCTCGTCGAAGGTGAAGTTCATGGGGTAGGCCAAGCCCGGAGATCCGGCAGGGCCGGGGGTCAGTTCCGAGGCGATGAGCTGGGGCTTGAGGCCCGGAGGCGTGAGAACGCAGTTGATGGACTGTTGCGGCGTGAGCGGCTCCTGGATCAGGCCGGCGTTGCGCAGGGCCTGGGGCGGCTGGATCGGCCAGCCCGGCGAGCTGGAAAGATTGTTGTTGCTCGTCGCCAGGTTGTTAAACGCCCGGACGTCGATGCCGTTGTAGAAGTTCGTGCGCGCGAGCTCGGGGCAGGCCCCCGTTTTCTCGATCGGCTGGCCGGCCGCGAGGCTTCCCAGTGCCAGGGCGAGTCCGCCCGCAATCATCATTCCCCTCATTGGATACTCCTTTTTGCTGTCGTCAACTGTCCGCGAGCGGTCGCCACGAAAGGCACGGCGCCCCGGTGTTCCGATTCGGGGAATCTACCGTCGAAAGGGGGCTTATTGTTGGGGTTTTTTTACATCAAACCGCAAAAAATTGTCATTTTCGGTATCAGGATCGCACAATTTTCCCCTCACGCGGCGATAGGACGAAGTATGCGCAACCTGAGGATTTCAGGGCTTGGCGGAGGGGCGGGGTTTTGAGTAAAAATTGACGAAGCCTTCGACGGGGCTTCGGAGGCGTTTACCGGGCCGGCGCAGGGGAATCCTGCCCTTGGGCGATTCGCCTGCGCTTGGGCCGTCGCTAGGCGACGGCGATCCGGGCGAAGGCGCGCTTGCCCGTCCGCAGGACGTGCTCGCCGGTCACGGCCACGTTCGCCTTCACGTCGCGGACCTTTTCCCCGTCCCACGACACTCCGCTGTTCTCGATCAGCCGGCGCGCCTCGCCGTTGCTCCTGGCGAGCCCGGCCTGCACGATGAGCGCCGGCAGGAAGTGCTCCCCCGCAGGTACCCCGATCAACGGCATGTCCTCCGGCAGGATATCCCCCGCGTGGATTTTTTTCTCCGCCTGCGCCGCGGCCTCGGCGGCCTCGGCCCCATGATACTGGGCCACGATGTTCCGCGCCAGTTCCTCCTTGGGGGTGTTGGGATGGGAGGCGCCCGCCTTCACGGCTTCGAGCTTCGCCTTCACCTCCGTCTCCGGCACGTCCGTCAGCAGGCGGAAATAATCCTCCACGACGGAATCCGGCAGCGAGAACAGCTTGTGGTACATCGCTTGCGGCGTTTCGTCGATGCCGATGTAGTTGCCAAGGCTCTTGCTCATCTTCTCGCGGCCGTCGGTGCCGAGGAGAATGGGCAGGAACATGCCCGCCTGCGGTTCCTTGTCCATCGCGCGCTGCAGCTCGCGGCCGCGCAGCACGTTGAACTTCTGGTCGGTGCCGCCC
>CBFGVC010000052.1:0-12428 GCA_965652255.1 uncultured Fibrobacteria bacterium
ATCGACGATCTCGAGACGGAGTTCTACCTGCGCCTGACCACCGTGGACAAGCCCGGCGTGCTGAGCAAGGTCACGGGCATCCTGGGCGACGAGGGCATCTCCATCCGGGCGCTCAGCCAGAAGCCCGAACACGACCCCGAGAACGTCCCCGTCATCATCCTCACCCATGCGGCCCGCAATGCGCGCGTGATGGCGGCGCTGGCGAGGATCGACGCGCTGGAGGTGATCCGCGAGCCGACCCGCGTGATCCGCTTTTACCGATGAAGGCGATACCCTGCGCCGTGGTGGCGCATCGCCTGCGCGTGCGGGGCTTCCGCGGCATCACCGAAGAAGAGGCGTGCCGGATCAGCGTCTGGATCCGGTTCACGCCCATGCTGCAGGCCATCCTGTTCGGGCTCAGCACCGTAACCGGCTCGGAGATCGTGTTGAACGCGATGGCGGCCGTGCTCCTGATCGGCGCGATCACGGGCCGCCACCCCTTCGACTGGATCTACGACGGGATGATACGCTCGCTTGAGCAGACTCCCAAGCTTCCCGCCACGCCGCCGCGCCGCCGGGCGGTGTTCGTGCTCGGGGCGGCGTGGTGTCTCCTCACTGCGGCGTTGTTCTCTGCGGGGGAAATGACGGCGGGTTACGCGCTCGGCGGCGTGATGACCCTTTCGACCACCCTGCTGGCCTTCACCCACATTTGCATTCCCTCGCGCGTGATGGGCTGGATCGTGGACCGGGCCGGTCTCGGTGGGAGCGAGCCAAAGGCCTCGTGAAACCGGCGGGGTGCCGCCTGATGCCGGGGCATAATCGCCCCGGCCATGACGTAATCACTTCAACTTCGGATTGTTCTTGTGGCGCTCGGAGTCGCGCTCGGTCTTCTTGGCCAGGTTCCGCTCGAGCGCGCTCTCGAGGTTGACGCCCGTCTGGTTGGCGAGGCAGACGAGCACGAAGAGGATGTCGGCCATCTCGTCGCCCAAGTCTCGCCCCTCGTCCGATTTCTTGAAGCTCTGGTCCCCGTAGGTGCGGGCCATCAAGCGCGCGAGTTCTCCCACCTCCTCCATGAGAATGGCGGTGTTGGTCAGTTCGGAGAAGTAGCGCACGCCGTGGGCGCGGATCCAGGCATCGACGCGGCGTTGCGCCTCTTCGAGGGTGAGTGCGGACATGCGCCCGAAGTTAGATACTTTGGCGGGCACGCCATGACGACGCCCCCATCCTCAGCGGCCTTCCGGCACCCCTTCAGGCCCCTTGTCGTGCTGTGGGGGTTTCCCGAGCTAAGCCAGACCTTCATCCATCGCGAGATCGCGGAATGGCGGCGCGTTCATCCGGACTTGCGCATCCTGGCGGGTGCGCGCAGGCATCCCGTCGGCGCGGATCCCGAAACCCTCGAATGGGCGCGGACCCTCACGCTTTACCTGCCTTCGCCCTGGATATGGGGCCCGCGCGGACTCCTGCGCGGGCTTTCGCGCCCGGGCCGCTTCCTGCCGACGCTCGCGTGGATTGCGACCCGGCCGCATCGCAGCCTCCTGCATCGGCTGCGCGCGCTCGCGATGTGCGTGGCGGCCGCCGACTCGCTGCCCCGTGTTCTCCGGAGGCGGCCCGACTACCTTCACGCCCACTTCGCCTCCTACGTGACCGAGTGGACGATGTGCCTGTCGCGCATGAGCGGCATTCCGTGGGGAGGAAGCTGGCATGCGGTGGACATCTGGAAGGACCGCAACATCCTCGCCGAAAAGATCCGGGACGCCGCGATCGTGCTCACCTGCACGCGGCACAACCGCGATTACCTGGCGGCCCTCGCGGCCGGGACGGAGGCGCGCGTCCGCCTCGCCTACCACGGCATCCGCTTCGACCGGCTGGGCGAGCCCGCGCCCGCGCCGACGGGCTCGCCCGTGATCCTGGCCATCGGGAGGCTGGTTGAGAAAAAGGGCTTCCACCACCTGCTCGCGGCATGCGCCAGGCTGCGCGAGGAAGGCGCCGGCTTCGCGCTGCGCGTCGTCGGCGAGGGGCCGGAGGCGACGGCGCTGCGGGGGCTGGCCGATCGACTCGGCATTTCCGACCGCGTGACCTGGCTCGGCGCGCAGTCGAACGCGGCCACCCTCGACGAGATCCGCGGCTGCGCGCTCCTCGCCGCGCCTTCCATCCCCGGGGCGGACGGAAACATCGACGGCATCCCCAACGTGATCCTCGAGGCCATGGCGCTGGGCCGGCCCGTGGTGGGCAGCGATTTTTCGGGCATCCCCGAGGTGGTCAAGGACGGGGAGACGGGCCTTTTGGTTCCTCCCGGCGACGAGGCCGCGCTGGCCTCCGCGCTGCGCGCCTTGCTGGGCGACCCGGAGAGGGCGCGCGCGCTGGGCGCGGCGGCGGCGGCCTTCGTGCGGGAGCGCTTCGATGCCGCGCGCAACGCCCGCCTCCAGCTGGAGATGATTCACGCGGCGCTGGAGGCGGGCCCGGGCCAGCGCGGCGGGTCGAAGTCGTAGGTTCCCGACTCGAGGATATTCACGAAGTGCTCCACGCGGAGGGGGTAGCTCGCGAGGCGGTTGAAGTACCCTTCCTCGAACACGTACTCCCCGTCCTCCCACTTGAACCTTCCGGGCTTGCCGTCGACGTACAGCTGCGCCGGATGGCGGCAGCCGAACACCGACTGCATCTCGTTGACGAGGAAGCGCCCGTCCACCGTCTCGAAGACGTCGAGCGCCATCGAGTGGAACTTGAGCCGGTCGCAGGTGGCGCGCAAAAGGTCGAGCAGGTGGCGCGGCGGCACGGCCCACCCTTCGATCTTGCTGCCGCTGGCCAGCCCGTTGTCGCCCTTGAGCTTCTGGCGGCCGAAGTAGGAGTTTCCGATGCGGATCAGCCGCCACTCCCACTTGATGTCGTGCCACTGCTGGAGCGTGACGTAGTTGCGTTGCACCGAGCCGAGCAGCGGGACGGGAATGCCGGCGTACTTCTTCGCGTACACCTTCCCGAAGGAGAGGTTCTCGATCCCGATACCGAACACCGCGTGCAGGTGGCGGCGCGCCTGTCCCGGCGTGCGCAGGAGGGTGACGCCGCTTCCGGCGGAGCCGATGTTGTTCTTGGAGACGAGCGGCCAGGGCGCGTCCTTCAGGAAGGCGAGGGCCTCGCGCTTGTCGGTGAAGATCCAGGTGGCCGGCGAGGGAATCCCGAACATGTCCTTGACGTGCGTCTGCAGCCGCTTGTTCTCGTAGAAGAGCATTTCGTGCAGCATCGGGTAGATCGGGCGCCGCATGATCTCGGCGAGCACGTACAGCCGCTCGTCGTAAACCGCCTTCCGCTCGGGATAATCGCACGGGGGCCGCGCCAGGAACCCGTCGCAACCCGATTCGAGGATGCGCTCGCGCCAGTCGTTCGCCATGAAGGGGATGACGACATGCGGCTGCCCGGCCTCCTCGCACGCCTGCAGGTAGAACCTCCAGGAGGGATCGGTGCTTTCGAGGATGCCGAGTTTTTTTTTCAAGGGGGGTCTTTCGGGAGCCGCCGGGTTGTCCGGTGGAGCGGGGAAGGAGGCGTGGGCCGACGGCGCGCTTCAAGTTTAAAAAGTCGGCCGCGCGACGGGCGTTCGGGATCCGCTCCTCAGGAATCCCGGCGCATGCGGGTGCGCTTCCTCAAGTACCACGCGAAACCCCCGTAGGCCAGCGCCAGCACCGAAAAACCCGCCAGCCTGGAGCCGATTCCCGCCCCCCCCACCACGGGGTAAAGCAGGAACGCGCAGGCGCCGAAGGCGAGGATCAGCGCGAACTGGATCCACAGGGGCCCCGAGTAAAGCCTTTGGCCCGAACGGCGGACCTGAAGGAAGTAGAGCAGCGCGTGCTGGACGAGCAGGGCCATGACGGTGGCCGAGGCCGCGCCGACGAGGCCGTGGCGCGGGATCAGCCAGAGGTTGAGAAGCACGTTGAGCGCCAGCGTGGCCAGGTTGAGGCGCAAGAGCACGCCGCTCGCGCCCATGCCGGCGAGCACCCAGGCATTGAGGCCGAAGAAACCGTTCACGAGGTTTCCCGCCAGCAGCACGAGAAGGGCGAGGGGCTCCAGGGCGTACTCCCGCCCCGCGACCGAGAGGATCTCGCGCGGGAAGAAGAACACCGCCAGCGCGATGAAGTACTGGATGATCGTGACGATTCCCACGGTGAAGCCGAAGGCCGGACGAAGCATCCGTGCGCGGGTTTCGCCGTCCATCCCGCTGATGACGGGCAGGAGCAGCGAATCGAAGTTTTGCCGGATGGTCTTGACCCCGTTCGACAGGGTGAGCATGATCGCGTACACCGCGGCCGACTCGGGCCCTAGCAGGTAGAGGATCATCCACAAATCCACGCGCAGCAGGAGGCTCGCGATGAAGTCGGAGACTCCTTGCGGCCAGGAATAGGCCAAACGGGCGCGGTCGATGCGGCCGCGCGGCCGCACCGCGCCGGATCCGAAGTGCCGCGACGCGGCCCGCAGGAGCAGGATCGCGCAAAGGGACGCGCTGGCCAGGAAGGCGGCCGGCAGGGCCAGGTCGCCCGCGCCCAGGCGGCTCAGGGCGATGGCGATGGGGGGGACCGCCGCGTAGAGAAGGAACTCCCCGAACCAGACCCGGTACTTGGGCTGGAAGATGCCCTCCAGCGCCGGACCCAGGAAGTTCACCGCCACCAGCGGAAGGATCGATGCCAGGCAAAGGGCGGAGAAGGCCGGAGAAATGCCGAGGGTCTTTTCCGATCCTGCGCTCCACGGGGTGAACAGGAAGAGGAGAACCGCGATCGCGGTGACGATCGCGCCCGTGACCAGCGCCGTCAGGAAGGCCTCCCCGAGCTGATGGGCGGGGGGGCGGAGCTTTCGGGCGTTCTGGGGGAGGTACCACGCCATCCCCTTGTCGAGGCCCAGGAGGCAAAGCCGCGAAAGGGTGAGGGCAAGGAGTTGAAGCGAGACGTACTGGCCGAATACGTCGCGGGCGAAGAAGTGCGCCAGCACGATCGTGAGCACGGGCGAGGCGGACTTGATCAGCACGCCGATGAGCTTGTGGGCGGTGCCGCGGACCAGTTGATCTCTCGTGGTGTTCATGCTTCGTCCGTGACTGCTCGCGACGGGATTCCAAGTTAGTTAGTGAACCGGGAAGCATTCCGTCGGGGAATGTCCCTAAGCATCCGTCCCGGCGTGTCGGCCAATGGCTAACTTGGTTCAGGTCGCGCCATGGTGGCTCCATGGCGGTTATTCGGAGGTTCGGGGCGTATGCGGGCACCGGGAGAAGGCTTTCGTCGGGCGCCTTGGCGCGCACATGGGTTTCGGCGCGTCCGGTGTCCGGAGGATTCATGACGCGCCGTCGTCCCCGCGTCCGGCGTTACGTCAGCCTCATGGATCGACGCCTCGCGCGGCGATGGCACGGCGTGCGCGTGCCGCCGCGCCTCGAGCGCGCCCTCATCTTCTTCGTGCGGCTGGGCGACGGCTGGATCTGGCCGCTGGCGGCCCTCGCGCTCGCCTTGGCGCTTCCGCGCGAGCGGGCCTTGTACCTGATCGGCCAAGGGCTGCTCGCCGCCGCGCTCAGCCTGCCTTCGTACTGGGGGCTCAAGGCTCTTTTCCGGCGCGCGCGGCCCGGTGACCTGTATTCCCGCATCGTGCCGCGCGTCTCGCCGCGCGACCTCTACAGCTTCCCCTCCGGGCACACGATGAACAACCTGGCCATCGGCGCGGCCCTCGCCCTGCATTTGCCTTGGCTATGGCCCCTCACCCTCTCGATTCCCGTCGCCATCGGCCTCTTGCGCGTCCTCCTGGGCGTGCATTTCCTCAGCGACGTGGCGGCTGGGACGATCCTGGGGCTGGCGACCGGAATCGTCGCCTGGCTCTTGTGGCCCGTCCTGCTCGGGTGAAGGCGGGATCGGCGACGGGTCGCCCCCGGGGAACGGGTGGTCGGCGGTCGCTTCCCCCCGTGACGTTATACATTGGAACGCCAGAGCCATGACGTCCCTGAGCCAGGCACTTGTCCTCGCGGCCTTCCTCGCCGCGCCTCCGAAGGCCGACACCACGGCGACCGACACGACCGTCGTGGCCCGCGTGTACGAATACGTCGCGTATCCGGTGCTGCAGGCGGCGACCTGGCCCATCCAGAACGTGCTGGCGCCCGCGGTGGAGTTCATGACCTACCCGACGCAGCCCCCGATCCGGTACTTTCTCGAGGAGAACGTCATCGAAAGGGCGGTCGCCTTGTTCCAGGTCGGCCCGGGGGGCTCGCTCAGCGTCTATCCCACCCTGAGCATCGCGTCGGGAACGGCCTCGCGCACGGGCGCCACGCTGCGCGACGAGGCGCCGTTCGGCGACCCGAGCGGCAAGCTCGTGGCCTACTTCAACTATTACGTCAACGGCGACGTGCGCTTCAGGACCTTCATGACATCCTCGAGCCTTTGGGGCACGTCGCTGCGGGGCAAGGCCGCCTTCGGCTTGAGCCGGTTCGACAACGCAGTGTATTACCTGCCCGGAGACAACCTCCCGTACCGATACGCCTACCGGGCGGAGAGTTACGACGCGCACGTCGATGCCCCCGTCGGGCTCGGATTTTACCTGCGCACCGGCCTCGGCCTGCGCGGCAGCCGCTACGGCCAATCGCCGGGGGGCAGCATCAACGCGTTGGGCGGCGATTTTTTCCCCGAGGGCGAAGGCTCGGCGGCCGAACGCGGGCTGGGCGAGTCGTTCTACGACCGCTCCGCGCAGGTGGGCCTGGTGCGGGACTCGCGCAACAACGAGAACATTCCCCTCGACGGCAGCCGCCTCGAGACGGGGTGGCGTTTTCACGACGTCGACGGAAACCGCGATTTCCACGAGTGGGAGGGCCGCTATACCGCCTACTTCAAACTCGGAGCCGGGCGCTACGAACTGACGCGCGCCGAGGAGGCGGCGCGCGGAGGGCTCGCCCTCGACCAGTTCATGCGCAACATCGAGTACCAGCGCCTTCGCCGCCAGATCTTCGAGCGCAAGGTGCTCGTCGTGAACCTGTACGGGGGACGCAGCTTCGAGTTGCCGGGGAACCGCATGCCCACCTACGGCGCCCAGGCCCTCGGCAACGCCACCCCGCTGCGCGCCTATCCCGGTTCGCGCTACCGTCACTACGCCGTGGCCGCCGCCAGCACCGAATACCGCTTTCCCTTGCTGCGGATCATGGACGGCCTGATCTTCAACGAATACGGCGTATTCGGCGATTCGTTCACCGGCCTCGATCCCGGCTCGAACCTGCGCAATTCCTGGGGCTTCGGCGTGCGCGTGCGCCGCGCCGACATGTTCCTCTTCCGGCTTGAGACGGCTTTCCGGGGATTGTCGGGGTTCACCCTGAACGTGTCGTCGGATACGCCGTTTTAGGCCACCGCGGGGTATGGGCGACCCATGGGTTGGCCTTGCATCCGTCTCCTCCACAACAAAAACCCCGCCCGGGACACCCGGGCGGGGTTTTTGTTGTGGAGATTCCCGTGGGGATGACGCATGCGTCATCCGTGCTGCATCAGGTCCCCAGCGCCTGCAGGTATCCTTCGTACTTCTCGCGGAGCACGTCCTTGTTCTTGTTGCGGCGAATGCGGCGCAGGGCCTGGTCGCGCAACTGGCGGACGCGCTCGTGCGAGATGTTCAGCGTCTCGCCCACCTCGCGCAGCGTCTGCGGCGCCTCGTGGTTGATGCCGAACAGGCCCTTGATCACTTGCGCCTCGCGCTCGGGCAGCTCGGAGAGCAGGTCCTTCGCGAGATGCTCGACGGCCTGGATCTCGGCCTCCGACTCGGGGTTCACGGCCTTCTCGTCGGCCAGGACTTCCTGGTAGGTCGTCTTCGTGTCGGTCTTGAGCGGCGCGTCGAAGCTGATGCCGGCCTCGCCGAGCTGGATCAGCTCGCGAATGTCGTCGCCCAGCTCCTTGCCCTTCGACTTCTCCTTGAGCGCCTTGCGCACGCGCAAGTGCTGGTTGGCCGGCAGGCGGATGAGCGAGCCTTGCTCGTTGATGGCGCGGGTGATGTAGGCCTTGATCCACCACACGGCGTACGAGATGAACTTGAGCCCGCGCGAGTGGTCGAAGCTCTCGATCGCGCGGATCAGCCCCATGGCGCCCTCGCTCACGAGGTCGGGCAGCGGAATCGGGCAACCGCGATACTGCAGGGCCACCTTCAGCACGAAGCGCATGTTCGCCGAGACCAGCTTCTCGCGCGCGGCGCGGTTTCCCTCGCGGCAAAGCTGGAAAAGCCGATGTTCGTCCTTGCGGTCGATCGGGCTGGTCTTGCGGATATCCTCGAGATACCGCTTGAGCGTTTCGTCTGTGGTGTCGAAAGTCATGGATTCTTCACATTCCCCGGGCGGGGCCTCCACCGAAGAATTTCAGCAAGAAGCGTACCATGCCGGGTCATTTTGGGAGACACGGAAATATACCCAAACCGGGCGTTTTATTCCACCCGATTATCCACAATTTTGGGCGATTATTTCACAATATCAGCGGGATTGACATTTTGCCGAAAAACTATTCGAAAGCGCTTGGGCCAACGAACGCAAGGGGCGGGAAAGGCAGGGGATGGGGGGTTTCGTCGCGGGCGCCCTTCCCCCGGGCCGGATCCTCAGCGACGGGGGATAGGGCCTAGCGCGGCGAAGGCCGCCGCGAACTCCTCCGCCGACAAATCCTCCGCCCGGCTGTCGGGGCGTAGGCCGAGGCCCATGAGGCACTCCTCCGCCTTGGCCTTCCCGTAAAAGGCCTCCAGCACGTTCGTGAGCTTCTTGCGCCGCTGCGAAAAGCACAGGTCCACGAAGGGCTTGAAGTCGGGGTGGTCGCAGAGCGGCGCCTCGCGAGGGGTCAGGCGAAGTGTCGCCGACCATACGTTCGGCCTCGGCCGGAAGGCCTCCGGCGGAACCTTGCGGAGCAGTTCCGCCGTCGCGTGGTTCTGGGCCATCACCGTGAGAAAGCTGAAATCGCGCGTGTGCGGGCGCGCGCAGATGCGCTTGGCCACTTCCAGTTGCACCATGATCTGCAGCGAGTGGCAGCGCCGGAGGTGAGGCAAAAGACCCAGGAGGATCGGCGCGGCGCGATTGTAGGGCAGGTTTCCCACCACGAGCGGTCGCGCGCCCGGCTCGGGTGCGTGGGCGGTCAGGATCTCGTCCCAATCGACGCGGGTGGCGTCCGTCTGCACCACGTCGAGGTTGCCCCACTCGGGATGGTTGCCCAGGTGCTCCACCCACTTTTCGTCGATCTCGAGGGCGGTAAGCTTCCGGCAGCGCGGAGCCAGGCGGCGCGTGAGCGCGCCCTGCCCCGGCCCGATCTCGATGATCCAGTCCGAAGGGTTCGATGGCACATCGTCCACGATGCCGCGCACCACGCCTTCGTCGATGAGGAAGTTCTGCCCGAATTTCCAGCGGGTCTTGCGGTCCTCGTCGCCCTCGGGACGTGGGCGACGCGCGTGGTTCTTGGAGTGGGGCATGGGCCAAAGGTAGGTAGGGGCGGCGGCGACCCGCCGCCAAGCGCCCCCGGCAGCACTACTTTTCTCCGGTCAACCCTTCTTCTCCCGGAGATCCCCCCATGTACACCTTCCTCCTCTTCGTCCACTTCGTGGGACTCGCGATGGGCGTGGGCACCGGCTTCGCCATCCTGCGCATCGGTTATGCCAACCGGCTCCTCGCCCCGCCCGAGATGGGCGCGCTCATGCAGAAGGTTTCCTCGCTGCGCCTTAACGGCTACACCGGTTTCGCGCTGCTGATCGCCTCGGGGCTCGGGATGGTCGCGATGCGTCCGGGCCTGTTCGCGGCGGGCGGAGGGGCCTTCCACGCCAAACTGACCGTCGTTGCGCTCATGGTCCTCAACATGGGCGTCATGCACGCGCTCATGGCAAAGGCCAAGCGTGCCGGCGGCCCGCCGCCGAAAGTGCTGATGAAGCTGGGCAATCTGAACTTCGCGATGGGGATCATCACGATCCTGCTGGCGGTGGTGGCGTTCCACTGAGCGCTTCTTTCGTCGGCGAAGCTTCGCCGCGCGTGGCGGGTGGCAGGTGGGTAGTGGCAAAACAAGCGGGAGATCCCCTTCTCCGTTTGCCTATGACCCGCCACAGGCCGCCAGCCGCCCGTTCCCCTTCCCCGTTCTATCTTTCCTCCCCCGTGCCCTCCATTTCCTCCGATCTCGTCCTCTCGGCCCTGCGCCATGTGCAGGATCCCGACCTCCACCGCGACATCGTCTCGCTGGGGTTCGTGAAGAACATCGCCATCGACGGGGGCAAGGTCTCCTTCGACGTGGAGCTCACCACCCCCGCCTGCCCGGCCAAGGAGGATCTCCGCCGCCAATGCGAGCACCTGGTGGCCGCGCTTCCGGGCGTCGAGTCGGTGACGGTGACCATGACCGCGCAGGCGCCGCGCGCCGCGTCCGAGAAGCGCACCGAGATGCTGCGGCAGGTTCGTCATATCGTCGCGGTGGCCTCGGGCAAGGGCGGGGTGGGGAAGAGCACCGCCACCGCCAACCTGGCCGTGGCCCTGGCGAACACGGGCGCCAAGGTGGGCGTGCTCGACGCCGACGTGTACGGCCCCTCGATGAGCCTCATGTTCGGCATCATCCGCGCGCCCGAGATCAACGAGCACAAGAAGCTCGTGCCCGTGGCCTCGCGCGGCATCAAGGTCGTGTCGATGGCCATGTTCGACGAGGGCGAGAAGGGGGTGGTCTGGCGCGGGCCCATGGTCTCGCAGATGATCCAGAATTTCGTCCACAACGTCGTCTGGGGCGAGCTCGACTACCTGCTCATCGACATGCCGCCCGGAACGGGCGACGTGCAGTTGACCCTCACGCAGACGGCCCCCATCTCCGGCGCGGTCATCCTCACCACCCCGCAGGACGTGAGCGTGCTCGACGCGAAGAAGGGCCTGCAGATGTTCCGCCGCGTGAACGTGCCGGTCCTGGGCATCGTCGAGAACATGAGCTACTTCGTCTGCGACAACTGCGACAAGAAGCATTACATCTTCCGCTCCGGCGGGGGACGGCGGGTGGCGGAAACGCTGGGAGTGCCCTTCCTGGGCGAGATCCCGCTCGAGCCCGAGGTGGCCGAGGGCGGCGACGCGGGCACGCCGATCGTGGAGCGGCGGCCCGATTCTCCCGCGGCCAAGGCATACAAGGCGGTGGCCGGGGCCGTGGCCTCCTCGCTTTCGATCCTTTCGGCTTCGGGGACGGGTTTGCTCGGGGAGTTCGACCTCAAGTGGGAGGAAATACCCGAGCCATGATCGCCCCCGTCTCGCTGCACCGGCTCGGCGACTCCGCCTTGATCGTCACCTGGAACGACGGCCGCCGCTCCGCCTACGACCTGCGCACCTTGCGGCTGGCCTGCCCCTGCGCGGCCTGCGTCAACGAATGGACGGGCGAGAAGATGCTGCGTCCGGCCCAGGTGCCCGAGGGCGTGAAGCCCGCGCGGCTTTTTTCCGTGGGTCGTTACGCGATAGGCATCGCCTGGAGCGACGGGCACGACACCGGCATTTACGCCCACGATTATCTGCGCCGGCTCGATTCCGGCGAAACCACGGCTTCCGTCCGCTGAATTCCGGGGATTCGTGCGTTCCCTTTCGCTTCGTAACGCCGGGGTTGGGGCTGGGGAAACGCCGAGTGTAGATTTGCTCCACGGAGAGAGGGCCCGCGCCCGACTTGTTTCATGGTCGATCTGAACGAGCAGCTTTACTTTCGCGATCTGTATCGCTATCGCATCCTGACTCCCGAGGAGGAGAAGGATCTGGTGCATCGCGTGCGCCGGGGCGACTCCACGGCGCTCAACCCGCTCATCCTCGGGAACCTTCGATTCGTCGTCTCCATCGCGCGCCGCTATCAAGGCAAGGGCCTCTCCCTGCTCGAGTTGATCAACGAGGGCAACCTCGGCCTCTACAAGGCCGCCAAGCGCTACGATCCTTCCCGCGACGTCAAGTTCATATCATATGCCGTGTGGTGGATCCGGCAATCCATCCAGAAGGCGCTGTTCGAGCAAGTGGGCGCGGTGCGCATACCTCCCAACAAGCTGGCCCTGGTGAACCGATTCAAGCGGGCCCTCCTGCAGAACGGCGGCAATTACGAGAAAACGGTCTCGCAGCCCGAGTTCGAGGCCCACGAGCGCGAGATCGCCGAGATCATGGAAAAAATCGCCGACATGTCCCTCAACGCCCCCATCGGCGGCGAGGGCGACGGCCGCGATCCGGTGACCACCCTCCTGGACGTCCTGGGCACCGAGGGCGGGCAGGAGGCCGATGCCGAGAAGGCGGAGCTGTCGCGCTCGCTCGATTCGGTGCTGGGCCAGATGTCGGAGCGCGAGGAGAAGGTGCTGCGGATGTATTACGGCATCAATTATGCGCGCGAGTTCACCCTGGACGAGATCGGCCGCGAGCTCAAGCTGACGCGCGAGCGCGTCCGCCAGATCAAGAACCGCTCGCTCCGCAAGCTGCTCCGCTCGCGCGAATCGAAGGAAAAGCTGCTGCCCTTCGTGAGCGGGAA
>CBFGVC010000053.1:0-12235 GCA_965652255.1 uncultured Fibrobacteria bacterium
ACCCGAATCCTCCACCTCCGCGGCCAGAAGGTCCTGCTCGACAAGGACCTGGCTGAGCTGTACGGAGTCACCACGAGCGCCCTGAATCAGGCGGTAAAACGCAATATTTCCCGTTTTCCGGAGGATTTCATGTTCCAATTGACCCCTGAGGAGGAGAAATCTTTGAAATCACAAATTGTGATTTCAAAGATACCTGACGTCACGGATCATCAAATTGAATTGCGGGGCGGGAGACATCGGTCGCCGCCATACGCCTTCACCGAACATGGGGTGGCCATGTTGTCCTCGGTGTTGAAAAGCGAGCGGGCGATCCAGGTGAACATTGCCATCATCCGGGCATTCACCCGGCTGCGCGAGTTCTTGGCGACACATCAGGATTTGGCCCGGAAGTTGGAAGAACTGGAGGAGAAATACGACGACCAGTTCCGCGAGGTCTTCGAGGCGATCTGGGCGTTGATGGAGGTGAAGGAGGAGAAGGAGGGGCGGAGGATGGGGTTCCTTCGAGACGAACCCGCCTGACCCTCAAGCCATTGCCCACTTCGCTTCCGCCAGCGCCTTGATCTTGGCTCCGGCTTCGGACACGAACTCCTCGGAGGCCTCGAAATACTCGCCGGCTTTCCCATCGGGTGCTTTGTCCCAGTCGCCCACCGCCAACGTCAGGGACACGCCCTCACCCGAAGGTGCCAGCGAATATTCGTATGCGATGCCGACGCTCTCCACGTTCCATTTCGGGGAAACGTAATCGAGGCGCAACAACCGCTCCGGCTCGAACGCGGTGACCGTGAGCCGCGCGGCGCCTTCCCACTCCAGGACGGAGCCTTGCGAGAGGCTTTCCTCCGTGAAAGTTTCGGGGACGTCGTCCCACTGGCGGATCGATTCGGCGCGCGTGAGGACGGACCAGACGAGTTCGGCGGGGGCGTTGATCAAGACGGTGTTTCGGGCGGTTTTGGGCATGAGGGTAACGTACAAAGGGCATGGGCTTATACGCCTCACCCCTGCCTGTGACCTCAAAAAAATCGCCTCGGAGTGTGATCGATGTCACGGGTGTGTTGGGGGATTCGGGATGGATCGCGTATGATGCGGGCATGGCTTCCAAACCCAACCGCCGATCCCATCGCCTGTCGGGATTCGATTATTCCCGGCCGGGCGCGTACTTCCTGACGATCAAAACCCATGACAACCTGCCCCTATTCGGTAAGATCGAAAAGGGTATCATGCGCCTGAACGACATGGGCCGCGTTGTCGACCGGGTTTGGCACAACATTCCAATCCGGTTTCCATGGGTCGATATCGACACGTTCCAAATCATGCCCGACCATGTTCATGGGATCGTTTGGATTCGGTATTCCGAAAAAATGATGAACAAACGCATGGGTGCGATGGACACCGTCCGTCGCAGGGGCGAATCTCATTCGCCCCTGGGCTCACCCCTGGCCACCTATACACAACACGAACGACGCGACCCCCATTCGGATGCGGCCAAATGGGATTCGCGGGACCGCATCGGCGAACCGAATTGTAGGGGCGGGGATTGTAGGGGCGAATGGGATTCGCCCCTACAACGGGATCCGCGTAATCAATCACGGCCGACCGGCACATCGAAAACCGTGGGTTCGATCGTGCGGGGATTCAAAATCCCCGTGACGCAATGGGCACGACAATCGGTGGGTATTCGGACGGTATGGCAACGCGATTATTTCGACCGGATCATTCGTTCGCAACAATCACTCGAACGCATCCGGCGATACATCATGAATAATCCGATGAAATGGCAAAACGACCATGACAGTCGCATCGGCATCGGGACCCCATGAAAAACCCCGCCTCTTGCGAAGCGGGGCCCTTTTCCTTCGATTCCGAAGACCTGTAACGGGCGACTCAGCCTGCCCCCGCGCATGACCGCGTCGGAAGGCGGGGGGGGGAGTCGCCCCTACGGGCCCCGTCAAAACGGCAGATCATCCTCCGGAGCCGGCGGCATGTTCGAACCGCCGGACGGCGAACCGCCCGACGACCGCGAAGAACCCCCCGAGGAACGACCGCCCCCGTAGGAACCCCCACCCTCGGAATCGCCGCCGCCCCCGAAGTCGCCCCCGTCGTTGCGGCGCCCGCCGAGCATGGTCATGTTGTCGGCCACGATTTCCGTCATGTAACGCTTCTGCCCGTTCTGGTCGTCCCACGAGCGGGTCTGCAGCTTGCCTTCGATGAAGACGGGATTCCCCTTCTTCAAATACTTCTCCGCGACCTCGGCCAAGCCGCGCCACATCACGATGTTGTGCCACTCCGTCTTCTCGACGCGGTTGCCGTCCTTGCCGGTGTAGCTCTCGGACGTGGCGATGGGGAAGTTCGCGACCTTCACGCCCGAGGGAATGGTGCGCACGTCGGGATCCTTGCCGAGGTTGCCGATGAGCATGACTTTGTTGAGGGATGCCATGATACTGTCCTTTTTTCTCCCCCCGCCTGCGCGGGGGGGCACTGGTTGATGAAACCTCCGCTCCCGCCTTCCGGAAGGGCGCGGAGAACGCCGGAGACCCGATTACCTTTAGCGGAAACCGGAGAGCCCCGTGGCGAGCAAACATACTATTCGACTACCCGTTGACCAGCTGCCCAAGCTCTGGCCGAAGGCGCTGAAAGGCGCGAAAATCGGGGCTGTTTTGCACCCCGCCTCGGTCTCCGCCACCCTCGTCCACACCGCCGACGTCTTGAAAAGCCACGACGGCGACCTGTTCCGGCTCGCGGCCCTCTTCGGCCCCCAGCACGGCTACCTCGGCCAGACGCAGGACAACATGATCGAGTGGACCGGCTTCGAGCATCCGCAATGGGGCATCCCGGTCTACAGCCTTTACGGCGAGCACCGCGAGCCCACCGACGGCATGCTCAAGGGCCTCGACGCGCTCGTCGTCGACCTGCAGGACGTGGGCGCGCGCTACTACACCTTCATCTGGACCTTGTACCTGTGCATGAAGGCCTGCGCGCGCAACAAGATTCCCGTGATCGTGCTCGACCGGCCGAACCCCATCGGCGACGCGGTCGAGGGCCCGGTGCTCGATCCGGACTACCGGAGCTTCGTGGGGCTCCATCCCATCCCCGTGCGGCACGGCAAGACCATCGGCGAGTTGGCGATGCAATTCAAGGCCGAGGCATTCCCCGATTGCGAGGTGGCGGTTCTGCCGATGGAGAACCATCATCCGGGGGTTTACTTCGAGGACACCGGACTGCCGTGGGTGCTGCCGTCGCCGAACATGCCCACGGTGGACACCGCCGTCGTGTACCCCGGCATGTGCCTCTTCGAGGCCACCAACGTCTCCGAGGCGCGCGGCACGACCAAGCCCTTCGAGCTTTTCGGCGCCCCCTGGATCGACGCGCGCGACCTGTGCGCCAAGCTGAACAAGGAAGGCCTTCCCGGCGTGTACTTTCGCGAGGCGTACTTCCAGCCCACCTTCCACAAGTTCAAGGGGGAGCTCTGCGGCGGCGCGCAGTTCCACGTCACCGACCGCAAGTCGTTCCTGCCGTGGTGGACGGCACTGTCGATCCTGAACCAGCTCCGCGAGGACTACGGCGAGCATTTCCGCTGGAAGGAGCCGCCGTACGAGTACGAGACGGAGAAGCTGCCGATCGAGATCTTGATCGGAGGGAAGTTGGACAGCGTGTTTCCGGATATTCTGGCGAAGGAACCCTGAATGCCAAAATCAGAAAGCGGAAATCGGAAATCAGAAAAATCACAATCTCCACCAAAGCCGTCGCGCATCGCGTTCCTTTCATATTTCTGATTTCCGATTTCTGATCTCCTCATGTCCCTGACCGCTTTCTTCCTCTCCGCCGGCTACGGCTCGCGCCTCCGCCCGCTCACCGACCGCGTCCCCAAGCCCGCCATCCCCTTCCTCGGCACGAGCGCATTGGAGTTGAATGTGCGCGCGGTGGACGAAGCCCTCAGGCCCGGGCGCAGGATCGCCAACGCCCACCACCTTCCCGACGCCATCCGTACTATCGCCCGCTCCCTGAGCGGAGTCGAAGGGAGCGGGCGCATGGAAGTGATCTTCGAGCCGGAAATCCTCGGCACCGGGGGCTGTCTCGCGAATGCAGCGGACATCCTCGGCGCGACGGAACATTTCCTTGTTCACAACGCCGACCTCATCCACGACCTCGACCTCGCCGCGCTGTGGCGCGAACATCGGGAATCCGGAGCCTTGGCGACGCTGGCGGGGCTATGGGTCGAGGGCGCGGTCAACACGCTTTCGGCTTCAAAGGACGGCGCGCTGCTCGGCGTGCATGGCTTCGAAGGCTACGACGGCGACCCGGAGGAGGCGAAGCGGCTCACCTTCGCCGGCGTGGCCTTCTACCGCCGCGACTTCCTCGCCTTTTGTCCTGCCGGAGAATCCGACATCAAGCCGCTGTGGAAAAGCGCGATGCGCGGGGGGGGACGGATCCGGGTGAAGGATTGTTCGGGGACTTCGTGGTTCGACTTCGGCACGCCGCAGGGCTTGTGGGAGGCGCTCAAGTTCCGGATGGAGAAGACGGGCACCTTCGCCCACGGCTATCCCTCGGCGCCGGACGAGAAAGGACGGCCGCCGCGCGTGTCGAACGAGGCCGGGCTGACGGATCTTCCCCCGGGCCTTCGGAACGTCGCGATCTACGAGGAGCCGAAGGTTCCGCTGGAGGCCGGGACGACGAACCTTTTGACGGGGCGGGACTTCGACTGGAAGGTGAGGCCGTAGGACAACACAACATCACAGCATCACGACAATAGAACGCAGGCCGGAGCCGGGATCGACCTGTCTTACGTTGCTGTGATGTTGTGTTGTTGTGCCGTTCTATTGTCTTCCCTCATCTTCGAAAATATCTCCCGCACCTTCGGCAGGCTGTGATTTCCCGACAGCACCTGGATGGTGTCCTGCTCCTCGATCACCGTGCCGCCCCCGGGTACGAGAAACTGGTCGCCCCGGCACACCAGCACGACCAGTGCGTCGTCGGGAAGATTCAGATCCACCACCGCCCGGCCCGCTACCTTGGAGCCGAGGGGCACGACGAACTCCATCAGCTCGGTGTCGGATCCGGGAGGCGGCGCGAAGCGAAGCGGCGACTTGTGCTCAAGCTCGGGCGCGACCGTGACTTTGAAGAAGCGCGCGGCGGCGGGCAGCGACCAGCCCTGCACCACGGCCGTGGCGAAGACCACCAGGAAGACGAGGTTGAACATCTGGTTCGAGCCTTCCACCCCCGCCAGCACGGGAAACGTCGCCAGGATGATGGGCGCCGCGCCCCGCAAGCCCACCCAGGAGACGAAGGCCTTCTCCGCCATGGGGATTTTCGAGAGGGCCGTCCCGAGGAACACGGCCAGGGGCCGCGCCACGAAGATGAGGGCGGCCGCGATCAGGAGGCCCTGCGGCGCCACCCAAGGCAGGTCCATGGGCGTCACGAGCAGGCCAAGCACCAGGAAGAGCGTGATTTGCGCGAGCCACGCCATGCCGTCGAAGAATCGCAACAGGGACTTCTTGTGCACCATGTTCCCGTGCGAGGCGGTGATGCCGGCGATGTACACCGCGAGAAAGCCGCTGCCGCCGAACGCGTCCGTCGCGCCAAAGCACAAGAACGCCCAAGCCAGGCCCACCACGAGGTAGATCCCGTCGTAGTTGAAGCGCACCCGGTTCAGGAGCAGCACCAGCCCCTTTCCGAAGAGGAAGCCGCCGATGCCGCCGATGCCCATCTGTTTGAGGAAGAACAGCGGGATACCCCACGCCGACCCCAGCGTCCCCGTGGCATACGCGATCACCGTCACGGTGAGCAGAATGGCCATGGGGTCGTTGCTGGCCGACTCGAACTCCAGAAGCGAGCGGAGGTCCTTGCGGATGTGCAAATTCCTGGCGCGCAGCACCGAGAACACCGCCGCCGCATCGGTGGAACTGATGATCGCGCCCAGGAGCAGGCTCAGCAGCCACGGGAAGTCCAGGACGAAACGCGCGAACAGCGCCACCGGGAGCATCGTCGCGGCCACACCGAGCGTCGAGAGGCTTAGGCCCACCCCCGCCACCGGCCTCACCAACTTCCAGGAAGTGTCGAGGCCGCCGGAGAACAGGATGACGATGAGGGCCACGTACCCGATGGACTTGGCCATGTCGTAGTCGTTGAAACGGATGCCCCCGAGGCCGTTTTCGCCCGCGACCATGCCCACGATCAGGAAAAGGATGAGGGTGGGCACGCCGAAGTTGTTGAGCGCGCGCGCCACGCCGATGCTGAACAGGATCAGCAACGAGCCGATGAGCAGAAAGGACTCGAGGGCCACTCCGCCTCCTAGGCCATCAGCCGCTTGAGTTCACGCGTGGCCCCGGCGACGTCGGGCGCGCGGAAGATGGCCGTGCCGATCACGACCGCGTTCACGCCGGAGGCGAGCACCTCCCGCAGGTTCGAGGCGCCGATGCCCCCGTCCATCTCGATGTCGAGGGCCGGGTTGACGGCGTCGGCGCGCGCGCGCAGGGCGCGCGCGCGATCGAGCGACTCCGGGATGAACTTCTGTCCCCCGAAGCCGGGATTCACCGACATGATCAGGACCATGTCGATTTCCGGAAGCACCGGTTCCAGGGCCTCGAGCGGCGTCGCGGGACGCAGGCTCACACCCGCGCGCACGCCCCGCGCGCGCAGGGAGCGCGCCAAGGCCGCCGCGTCGGCGGCGGCTTCGATGTGAAAGGTGATCGAGTCCGCTCCCGCCTCGGCGAACCACGGCGCCATCTTTTCGGGCTCGTTCACCATGAGGTGGCAGTCGAGGGGCAGCTTCGTGACCTTCCGGATCGCCTCCACCACGACGGGCCCGATGGTCAGGTTGGGCACGAAGTGCCCATCCATCACGTCCACGTGCACCCAATCCGCCCCGCCGCGCTCCACGGCGGCCACCGCTTCGCCCAGGCGGGCGAAGTCGCTGTTGAGGATGCTGGGCGCGAGATAGCGGGGGCGGTTCATCATTTTGAAATCTACTACAGACCCGCGAATCCACCGTGATTTCGCCGAAATTTCCTCGAAGTCCGTCGATGCCGGAGCGCGTCCTCCGGAAAATCCGGAGACCCGGAACTCCCCCGAACTCCCCATGACGCCGCAAGAAGCCCCCCTTGGTTGCGTTCCCGAGTCGCGGTGCCTCGATATGCGGCATCGGGAGCCGTTTTCCCTTCCTCTACCTTGGAGATCATGACGATCTCCCGCCCGCGATACGCCCGCGTATCCCCGCTGCCCGCGGCCTTGCTCGCGATCCTTCTCCCTGCCCCCGCCGCCGCCTTTTGCGGCCTGCAAAGCTGTCCCCGTCCCGCCTCTCACGGCGAGGCGCCCGCGCTCGAGGCAGGCCTGCGCACGCGGTGGGTGGCCTACGACATCGCCGGCCACGAAGGGTCCTACGTGGTCACCGCGCCGCGCCTTTTCGTGCGACGGTGGGGTGTCACCCTCGGGGGGGAATTTCCCCTGACACGGCTGCGGAACGGAAACGAAACCACCATCGGATTCTCGAACCCCATCCTCATGACGCAATACGCGCGACGCCTCTCCTCCACATGGAGCGGCGAGGCCGGTCTGCAAATCGAATTGCCGTTCGGCAACCAAGACGACGGCCTCGCGGGCGATCACACCATGCTTCTGCCCTGGATCGGAGCCCGCAAGGACCTGGGCGCATCATGGTACATGGGGGGCATGCTCGGGGTCAGCCAAGCGCTCGGGGAGTATCGCTCCGGAACCGCGACCGCGCTCGCGAAGGCCGCGAAGGTCGCGAAGGTCGCACATGCGGGCCACGACCACGGCGACGGCACGCCAAGCCCGGTGCTGGTGAACCCTCATGCCGATCGCGAGATCCAATGGCGCGCCGTCGCGGGCTGGACGCGCGGCCGCTCCACGCTCGAAGGTTTCTCGCTCGCGCAGCACGACATTTCGGGCGAGCCCGGACCCGGTTTTTACTTGCGCGCCGGCGCCTCGTGGGAACGGGCGTTCGGACGCATGAGCGCGCTGCAGTTCATCGCCGACTTTCCCGTGACCCACGCCCGACGCAATGAAATGGAAATCGGGGCGGCGTTGAGGACGGGCTGGTAGCGGGGCTTCCTTCGAGGTCGATTCTCCCGTTCGGGATTCTTCGAAGGCTTTTCTCCGGAGGGTTCGGGATCCTTCGGTGTCGACAGCCTTCAGGAAAACAAAAACCCCTCCGTTTCCGGAGGGGCCTCAATACCAGCCAAGCCAAACGACAAGCCTGCCGGAGCGAGAGCAAGCGAGACAAGGCGCCACGACGCAGCGATACTGGGAGTATCGCGAGGAGGGGCAACGCCGTATCGCGCCGCTCGCAGCCCGGCAGGGCTACATATTGCAGCCGCCCAGGCCCTTGCACTCATTCTTCCCCTTGCACGAGTGCGCCTTGCCGGCCTTGTCGCGGGGAATGCCCAGCTCCTTCGCGCGCTTCTCGAGCTGCTTGTCGGTCATCGCGCAGCCGCCTTGGCCCTTGCAGGCGTTCTTTCCCCGACACGAGGCCTTGGCCTCGACTCCGGCGGAGTCGGCGGCGATCTTCTTCCCGAGCGCCGAATCACCCTTCGCGCCGCAGCCGCCGGGGCCGCCGCAAGAACCTTTGTCCGAACCGGACTTCACGGCGGCTTTGGCCTTGCAGCCGGACTTTTCGGTGCGGGTGCTGTCACCGGACTTCTTGCCGCCGTGGTTATCGGCATGCGCGGGGGCGGCGGAAACGAGGCCGGCGGCGATGCCGGCGATGGCGAGTTGGCTGAGCACGGTGGACTTTTTCATGGGGGGTTCCTTTCGTTGACCCGATCTTGCCCGGGGGGACGGGTTTCGGGCATTTGGGGGGTTGGGGGGAAGCTACAAACCTCGCGGACTTCCACTTGCCCGGACACCCGCCGAAAGGCAACGAAATCAACGCTCAAAACGGTCGAACCCTTTCAAGCCACGATTTCCAGGCTCGTTGACTCACTCCACGCGCAGGGGACGGGCCAGGCTCCTGCCGTCCTTGTCGCGCAGCGTGACCAGGTAATAGCCCGGATCATAGCCCGACAGGTCGAGTTCGACGCCCGCGCCGGTGCGACTCTCGCCGCGGGGCAGGACGCGCCTGCCGTCCAGGGTGCGAACCGACCAGCTCACGGGCTGAAAGTCCGGAGAATCGCGACGAATGGAGATGCGCTTTCCGATGCATCCGCAGATTTCGTGGAAAATCGTGGCGTCGGATTTCACCGCGCCGCCAAGCTTCGTCGGCGCCGAAATCACGATGGAGGAATCCGTCGCGAGTGGCCCGGAAACGCCATCCGCGGAATCGCCCGTAAATGCGAACGAGACCTGGGGAATCGAGAACGCGAGCAAGATCGCGACTAAGGCGGCCCGGGGGCTTTCCGTGGCGAAGCGACGCAGAGGCGTTGTCATGCCTTCCTCCTTGCTTGCATTCCCGTGAGCGGAGGAAATTACAAAGGTGAGGGAAGACTCAAAACACGGCTCTAACGCGTGAAATAAGGCAAGTACGCACTTTTCTCGATCACAGCATCACAACAATAAAAACGCTTATAGCGCGTGTGCTCTGTTGCTGTGATGCTGTGTTGCTGTGATGCTCGGAGGCCTTACGCATTATACCCCAGATTCGGCGCCAGCCACTTTTCGGCCTCTTCGACCGTCCAGCCCTTGCGCCTCGCGTAGTCCTCGACCTGATCCCGGTCGATCTTGCCCACTCCGAAGTAGCGCGACTCCGGATGCGCGAAGTACCAGCCGCTCACGGCCGAAGCCGGCCACATGGCGAAGCTCTCCGTGAGACGCAGCACCGTGTGTTTCTCGACGTCGAGAAGCTTGAAGAGGAGACCCTTTTCCGTATGGTCGGGACAAGCCGGATAACCCGGAGCGGGACGGATGCCGCGGTATTTCTCCCGGATCAATTCCTCGTTCGGCAATCTCTCGTCGGCGGCGTACCCCCAGAACTCCTGGCGCACGCGTTGGTGCAAACGCTCGGCGAAGGCCTCGGCTAGCCGGTCGGCCAAGGCCTTGGCCATGATCGAACCGTAGTCGTCGTGCGACTTCTCGAACTCCGCGACGATTTCCTCCAGCCCCCCGCCCGAGGTGACGGCAAAGCCGCCGAACCAGTCGGCGACGCCGCTTTCCTTGGAGGCCACATAGTCGGCAAGGCACAAGTAGTCGCCATCCCGCTCCTTCTTCACCTGCTGCCGAAGCTCGTGGTTGACGCCGAGCAAGGTCTTGCGCGACTCGTCGGCGTAAATCTCGATGTCATCGCCCACGGAGTTGGCGGGCCACAGGCCGTACACGGCCTGCGCCTCCAGCCTGCCGCCCTCGAGGAGCGACTTCAGCTGCGCCTGCGCGTCGTTGAAGAGCTTGCGCGCCTCCTCGCCCTTTTTCGGGTCGTCGAAGATGCGCGGATACTGCCCGCTGAGCTCCCATGTGAAAAAGAACGGCGTCCAGTCGATGTAATCCACCAATTCCTTCAGCGGATAGGGCTTGAGCACGTGCACCCCGGTCTTCTTCGGCTTCACGATCGCGCCTGAGGCCGCAAGCGCCTTCCAGTCGGATTTGAAGCGCTTTTCGCGGGCCTCCGCGAGCGGCAGGAGCGCCTTGCGCTCGCCGCTGCCGTGCTCGACGCGAAGCTTCTCGTAGCGCGCGTTGATTTCGGCCATGAAGGCCGGGCGAAGCTCGGGGTTCTGGAGGCTGCCGGCCGTCGGGACGGAGCGCGAGGCGTCCAGCACGTGCACCACGGGCTGGCTGTAGGCGGGCGCGATCTTCACCGCCGTGTGCGCGACCGACGTGGTCGCGCCGCCGATCAGCAGCGGGACCTTGAAGCCCCCGCGCTCAAGCTCCTTGGCCACGTGCACCATCTCGTCCAGGGAGGGGGTGATCAGGCCGGAGAGCCCGATGAGATCGACGTCGTGCTCCTTCGCCGCCTCGAGGATCTTCGCGGCGGGAACCATGACGCCGAGGTCGATGATCTTGTAGTTGTTGCACGCGAGCACGACGCCCACGATGTTCTTGCCGATATCGTGCACGTCTCCCTTCACCGTGGCCATGAGCACCTTGCCGGCCTCGCGGGTGTCGGGGTTCTTCGCCTTCTCGGCCTCGATGTAGGGCAGGAGGATCGCGACGGCCTTCTTCATCACGCGGGCGCTCTTCACCACCTGCGGCAGGAACATCTGGCCCGATCCGAACAGGTCGCCGACCACGTTCATTCCATCCATCAGGGGGCCCTCGATCACCTCGATGGGGCGGGCGTACTTCCGCCGCGCCTCCTCCGTGTCGGCGTCGATGTAATCCATGATGCCCTTCACCAACGCGTGACTCAGGCGCTCCTCGACGGGCAACGACCGCCACGCCAAGTCCTCGCCCGAGGCCTTGGCCATGCCGCCCGTCCCGGCGGCCTTGAGCGCGTCGGCGTGGGCCACCAGGCGCTCGGTCGCATCCGGGCGACGGTTGAGCAGCACGTCTTCGACGAGCTCCTTCAGCGTCGGCTCGATCTCCTCGTACACCTGCAGCATGCCCGCGTTCACGATGCCCATGTCGAGCCCCGCGCGGATGGCGTGGTACAGGAAGGCCGAATGCATCGCCTCGCGCACCGGGTTGTTCCCCCGGAAGGAGAACGAGATGTTCGAGATGCCGCCGCTCACGCGCGCGTGCGGCAGGTTTTGCTTGATCCAGCGCGTGGCCTCGATGAAGTCCACGGCGTAGTTGTTGTGCTCCTCGAGGCCCGTGGCCACCGTCAGCACGTTGGGATCGAAGATGATGTCCTCGGGCGGGAAACCCACCTCGTTCACCAGGATGTCGTAGCTGCGCTTGCTAATGTCGATGCGTCGCTGGTAGTTGTCGGCCTGTCCCTGCTCGTCGAAGGCCATCACCACCACCGCCGCGCCATAGCGGCGGATCTCCCGCGCGCGCTTGACGAACTGCTCCTCGCCTTCCTTCAGCGAGATCGAGTTGACGATGCCCTTGCCCTGCATGGCCTGCAGGCCCTTGCGGAGCACGCTCCACTTGGACGAGTCCACCATGATGGGCGCCTTGGCGATGTCGGGCTCCACGGCGACGAGGTTGAGGAAGCGCGTCATGGCCGCCTCGGAATCGAGCATGCCCTCGTCCATGTTCACGTCGAACACCGCGGCGCCGTTCTCCACCTGCTGGCGCGCCACCGAGAGGGCCGCGTCGTAGTCGCCGCCCAAAATGAGCTTCGCGAACTTGGGACTTCCCGTGATGTTGGTGCGCTCGCCCACGTTCAGGAAGGTCATTTCCTTGCGGAAGGTGA
>CBFGVC010000054.1:0-12174 GCA_965652255.1 uncultured Fibrobacteria bacterium
ATCGTGAATCGTGGATCGTGGAATCAGGAGGTGACGACAGAATACCGAACGAGAATCCAGCCCCCGTAGAAGTCCGCGCCTCCCCGGCCTTTCCAAGCGTTCCCTAGTTGTGATGCTGTGTTGCTGTGTTGTGCCGCCCTCCCCTATTGCTCCATTGCTGCACTGTTCTATTGTTGTATTGCTCTATTGTTGCATTGTTCTATTGAACAAAGCTTCGCCCCCAACGAAAAAGCCCCCGCTCGTCGCAGGGGCTTTTTCGTTCTCACGGACACACGGACACGTGCTCCCGGCCGTCAGCCATCGGCCCTTAAAGCGCGTAGGCCAG
Organism: uncultured Fibrobacteria bacterium; assembly: GCA_965652255.1. GTDB lineage: Bacteria > Fibrobacterota > Fibrobacteria > UBA11236 > UBA11236 > UBA11236. The sequence continues at coordinate 326 of CBFGVC010000054.1, forward strand.
CTTCACCGCCCAGTACCAGCTCTTCTTGTGCTGCAGGAACTCGCGAATGTCGGGCGTGCTGAACACGTCGAGCATGCGGATATGGTCGTTGGCGAACTGCGCATGGAGCGAGAAGCCTGGATACACGTCCTTGCGGGCGTACACCGTCCACTTGATGTCGTCGTCGGTGAACTCCTCGTACGAGTTCCAGGCGTCGCCCACGTAGGGAGTCACGCTGGCCTGCTGCAGCGGCCCTTCGGTCGTGTTCTCGAACGGGTTGGGGGCGTACTCCACCTCCACCGACAGCATGTCGAGCAGGCCGAAGGTCAGCGCGCGCACGGGCAGGTTCACGCCTCCCATGTAGACGATGCGATCCTCGATTTTTTCATAATAGGTCGGATAGTCCTTGAGGCCAAGGACGATCGCCTCCCCGTAGAGCTTGAAGTCGTTCGGCCCGACTCCCGGCAAAGGCGTCAATTTCCCCAGGTCGACAGCAGCCCGCACCATCAACTTCTGGCCGGCGAACGTGTAGTACCCGGTGTCGGTGATGGCGATGACGCCGGGATCGAGGAGCCCGTTCTGCACCTCGTAGTCGTACCGTCCCGCGGCCATCTCACGGCCGTCGGAGAGCGTGTAGTAGCTGTTCGTAGCCTTCTTGGGAGTCACCTGGTCGGGGTTGGGGTTGTAGAAGTTGTTGAACATGAAACCCGCGCCCACCTCGAAGATGCCCCCGATGTTGTAGGAAACGATGTCGGTCAGGCTGAGACCGAATACCGGCGGACGATCCGACTCGATGGTGAGCAGCAGCTCGTTCTTGAGGCCGCCGATGCGGGTGAGCGCGGAGGCGCCCGAAAGCTGGGCTCCGGCGGTGCCGATGAACTCCAGCCCGCCCGTGGTGATCACGTTCGGGTAGGTCCAGGTGCGGAACATGTATTCACCGAGGTTCTTGGCGTCGGGGTTGTACTTGTACCCGAACACGCCGGCCTTGAGCTGCAGCAGCATGTCGTCGCCCGACCGGGCGATGTCGAACTCGCCGTGCGCCTCCGTCAGACCCACCGCGGAGCGCTTGCTGTGGGAGTAGGGGTTGTCGCCGATGTTGCGGGGCGACACGAAGAAGTAGGCCCCTCCGACGCCGAAGCGGACGCGGGCATGCTCGTTCAGGCTGGCCTGGTTCAGCATCCATACGGAGGTGTGGCTGATGAGCTCGCTGCCCGTGTAGCCGTCGTTGGTGGTGCCTTCCTGGATCTGGCCGAACTCGTAGTTGACGAAGGCGCGCATGGGATCCAGGCGGGGGCCATCCTGCGCGGGAGCGACCTGGGCCGTGGCGGCAAGCGCGACCAAGGCCGCGAAGGCCGGGCGACGCACCGGACGTGGAATCGGCATGCGGGGGGCGGACAGGAGGAAACGCACCATGATTCAGGCTCCTTGGAGAACGTGGGAACAGGAACCGTCGTCCCGGGAGGGGACGACGGCAGGGACGAAAATCAGAATTCCACGGGCACGATGCGCAATGAGGAACCCTCGGGGGCGGAAATGCGCCTGCCGTTCAGGTCGAAGAAGCGTCCCGATCCGGGGACGGAGTGCAAGTCGGCGCGCACGCGGCGCTCCGGACGGCGGATGGAGACCACGCCGGAGTGCGCCAGCACCGAGTCGAAGGGGATGGCGGCGCGCAGGGCGGCGTGGTCGTTGCCGGAGAAGGGAACGAACCAAACGTTGTTGTACACCACGTTGTTGCCGTGATCCTGCAGGAAAAGCGCGCCCGCATTGAGCTGGCTGCCGGAGAAGCCCGCCTCGGTGGTGACCGGGACCGGCGTTGAATCCTGCACGAGGACGCCGTTGAGGTAAACCGTCATCACGGCTGCGCCCGTCGCGCTGCCGTTGGATCCCGACGTGCGCGGCGTGAAGAAGATGTCGTAGGTCTGGAAGTTCATGGGAGGCAGGGTCGCGTTGATCGCCGCGGCCCTCACGCCGTAGATGGCCCCCATCTCGTTGGTGGCCAGCGCCTTGCCGTAGGAATCGAGGACCTGCGCCTCGTACTTCGAATGCAGGTAAACGCCGCTGTTGCCGCGATCCTGGCCCGTCGCCGACGGGCGGAACGGCGACATCACCTCGAGGTGGAGATAGCCGGCCCCGTGGGTGGCCGCGGTGCGCACGCCGCGGTAGAGATAACCGCCGCTGAGCTGGGGCGTGGTGTTGTTCTGCACCCACTTCCCCAGTTCCGCCGAGGAGTTCGCGGCCGCCGCCGCGCTGTCGAACCAGGAGGTCGCGGTGCCCCACTCCGGCTTGGGCTTCATGCCCAGCGTGGGGCTTTTGCGATGGATGCGGTTGAGCGCGAAGGCCGAGCCCGTGTTGGTGGTGCCGTTCAGGACGCGCTCGTAACCTTCGCCGGTGATGCTCGTGGTCGCATAGCCCGCCGCGGTGTTGACGGCATAGGCCCCCGTGGTGGGGTTCCAGGTGGCCGTGCCCGTGTACCGCAACACCCCGCCCCAGTTGCCGCCCTGCTGCCCGGGAATTTTCACGAGTCCGCCCGGCAGGATGGAAACCGAGTAGGAGTTGTTGGAGTTCGCCACAACCCACGCCCCCAACGTGTCGCCGTTCTGGGCCACGCCGAAATACTCGCCCTGCACCTGGTGCGCCTGCAAGGCCGCGGCCGTGTTGGCGATGGTCCAAGGCAGGTACTGGCCGGTCTGCGCGAGGGCGGATCCGAACATTCCGAGCGAGGCCGCCAAGGCGGCCGGTATGATGGTACGATGCAGGTTCATGGTTTCTCCGTGTCTTTCCTGAAGGGGCGAATCTAGTTCAGCACCACCGGCCGCGCGAAGGTCTTGCCCTCGACGCGGACCTCGATGATGTATCGACCCGAGGCCAGGCCTTGGGTTCCGATGCGCAGGACCCGGTTCCCGGCGGGCGCCGAGGCCTTGGCCGCCGTGCGACCCTTAAGGTCGCGCAGCGCAACGCGCGCGGGATGGGCGAAGTTCATCTCCAGTTCGAGGGCCCCGCGCACGGCGTGCACGCGCAGGTCCCGGAAACGGTTCGCCGGCGAGCTCAACCCGGGATCGGCGATGGATACGGGGGCGAAAGCCGTGTCGGTGGAATGGTTGTTCAGCGTGTACCAGGCGGCGATGCGCGAAGGCGCGGCGCCCGGCGTGGCCGGTTCTCCCCACGGCGTTGAGCCGTCGGCCGCCAGCACCCCGGTGCTCTTGATCAGCACCACGCGCACGTTGCCGCTTCCGCTGGTCGGGGGGTTGTTGGAAGGCTTGACCGATGCCGCCGGCATGGAAGCCAGCTGCAGGAAGACCCGCGTGGAATCGGGATGAATGCGCACCTGGCTCACGGTGCCGGTTTGCACTCCGCCCGACTGGTAGCCCGAGCCGTAGGATTGCACGCCCATGTTGTTCACCCAGTGCTGGATGGTGTAATTGGAGGGGTTTCCGGCCGACGGGCCCACCTTCTTGGTGAACTCCAGCTCGAAGCCGGTGGCACGGGCGCGGACCGAGAGCAGGTCGAACACCACCGTGTCCTTCGGCACCAGCTTGAAGAAATCGTACTGCACGTTGCAGCCGTTGCGGTCCGCGCTGAGCGCTCCCACGTTGTTGGAGCCGCCGCCGCCGCCCCAGCACCAGTTTCCGGAGGCGGGGCTCGGGCCGCCCGATTGGCCCCCGGCGTAGATCGCGCCGTCGGCGCCAAGCTTGAGGCGGCCGATGCCCGAACGGAATCCGCCGGAGAACAGCATCACCGCGCCCTGCCATTCGTCCGCGACCTTCTCCACGAAGACGCGCTGGATGCCGCCGAAGGTCACGTCGCCGTACAGCATCTGGCCCGCGTAGGGGCCCGAGGTGAGGTAGGTGATCTCGGCCGGATTGTACCCGATGTCGGTGTTGGCCGCCCCTCCCTGCCCGATCGAAACCACCGGGAACGCCTCGGCGATTCCCTTGCCGTGCCCGAACGGATTCTGGGTATCGCACCGCATGCCGTAGTAGCGGCCCGGGACGTAGTGGTAGATGGCGTTGGCCGATCGGTAGTTGCCCTGGATGTCGGTGAAGAAGATGTCGCCTCCCGGGCCCTTGCCCCAGCCGTTGGGCGAACGGAGGCCGCCGGCCATGGTTTGCACGGTTCCGGCGGTGAGGTCCATCTTGAGCACGGCGCAGCGGTCGCGGCCCTGCTCGTAGCGATCATTGGCGTTGTCGTACTGGGTTCCGGTTCCCGCGTAGTAGAAACCGTCGTCGCCCTTCACGAGGCCGTAGTTGAAATGGTGCCAGCGGCGACCCGTTCCCGCGGTTTGCTCGGCGTTGGAGTAGCTGCTCGGGGCATGGGTGGTGAAGCTCTTGTAGACGCCCGGCGCGATGGAGTCGGCGCCGCAACGGCGCGCGTAGCAGGTGTTGACCACCTTGACCGGGTTCGTGCCGTTGGTGTAGGGGCCGGTGCCGATGAAGCGGAGCACGCCGGTCTTGGTCATCACGAAGATGGTGTCGGTGGCGGCGTTCCCGCTCCGCGCCACGTGCAGGCCGAGGGGCTCCCAAAGGCCGGAGTAGATCTGCTGGACGTTCGAGCTGGTGATGCCCGCCGAGCCCGAGGTGCCGCTGATGACGTGCATCGCGCCGGGGCCGCCTCCATCGGGAGCCATGCCGATGTCGCCGTAGTAGGTGCGGCTATTCGCGCTTTGTCCGCAACCGGAGTTGGTGTAGGAGCAATCCTGGCCCCAAAGCACCGAGACGATGCGGCCGTCCGAGAGCCAGTCGAACCCGCCGAAGCGCCAGTTGGACGCGATGGCGTTGCGATAGGAAACCAGCGTGTAGCCGGGGTGGATGCCCGGGCCGCTGGGGCTGACGACGCCGTTGGCGCCGCCGCTGCTGGTCGATGTCCCTTGGGTGGCGTTGCCGAGGGGGGTCGTGCGGGCGGAGACGTCGTGAGGCAAGACGAAAGCCAGCGCGGCCAGCGAGGCGACGAGGGCGCCTTTCGCGTTTTGCGTGAAAATCCTTTTTGTTGGGTGCGTCAAGAGCATCACGATCTCCTTGCCTTGTTGAAACTTACCGGACCGGTTCGCCGGGTACGCTCGAACGGCGCTCTCCACGCGTGGACGAAAACCGGGACGTGTTGGATGCTGAATGTCCATAAACTACCGCTGGGCCGGGATTTTCGCCCGATATACTTTGATCATATTGATATTGCTGACCTAAATGACTCATTTCGGGCTGATGAGCGCGCTCTGCGACGCTCACGAAATTTCGACGAATTCCCATCCGGCAACTTCGGTGGGGCGCCGCCCCACGGGCAAAAGCGCTCCCGAAGGCCGCCCGAAGGGCGGCCTTCCGCACGGCTGCCGGTTCAGTTCAAAACCACCGCCCGCGCGAAGGTGTTGCCCCCCACGCGAACCTCCACGAGATAACGGCCCGAGGCCAGCCCCGCGGTGCCAAGCCGCACCACCCGGCGTCCCGCCGAGGCCGATGCGGCGAGCGCCGCGCGGCCCTTCAAGTCGCGCAGGGTGATGCGCGCCGGCTGGGCGAAGTTCATCTCCAGCACGAGGGTTCCGCGTCCCGCATGCACGCGCAAGTCGCGGTATCGCGCGGCCGGTGAAGACAGCGCCGGATCGACCGGTGCGACGGGAGTGAACGCGGAGTCGGTGGCGTGATGGTTCAGGGTGTACCAGGCCGCGATCCGCGAGGGCGCCGCGCCCGCCGTCGTCGGCTCGCCCCAGGGAGCGGAGCCGTCGGCCGCGAGCACGCCGGTCCCCTTGATCATCACCACGCGCACATTGCCGCTACCTGTGATGGGCGGATTTTGCGACGGCTGTACCGAGGCCGGAGGCATGGACGCCAACTTCAGGAATACGCGCATCGAGTCCGCATGGATGAGAACCTCGCTTACGGTGGCGTCCTGGACGCCGCCGGATTGCTTGCCCGAGCCATAGGACTGCACGCCCAGGTTGTTGACCCAGTGCTGGACAGTGTAGTTGGAGGGGTTGCCCGCCGAGGGCCCCACCTTCTTGGTGAACTCGAGCTCGAAGCCTCCGGATCGCGCGCGCACCGAAAGCAATTCGAACACCACCGTGTCCTTGGGAACCAGCTTGAAGAAGTCGTATTGCACGTTGCAATTGTTGCCGATCCGGTCGGCGGTCAGCGCTCCCACGCCGCCTGCCCCGCCCCAGCACCAGTTGCCCGAGGCCGGGCTGGGCCCGCCGGACTGGCCGCCGGCGTAGATCGAACCGTCGGCGCCGAGGCGAAGCCGGCCCACGCCGGAGCGAAAGCCGCCCGAGAACAGGAACACGGCCCCCTGCCACTCGTCGTTCACCTTCTCCAGGAACACGCGCTGGATGCCGCCGAAGGTGACATCTCCGTACAGCATTTGCCCGGCGTAGGTTCCCGAGGTGATGTAGGCGAGCTCGCCGGGGTTGTTGGCGATATCGGTGTTCGACGCCCCGCCTTGGTTCAACGAAACGGTCGGAAGGGCCTCCGCGATCCCTTGCGTGTGCCCGAAGGGATGACGGGTATCGCACCGCATTCCATAGTAACGGCCGGGCTGGTAGTGGTAGATGGAATTGACGGAGTTGTATTCGCCCTCGACCTCCGTGAAGAAGATATCGCCGCCGGGCCCCTTGCCCCAGCCGTTGGGGGAACGCAGGCCGCCGGCGACGTTCTCCACGGTGCCCGGCACGGTGCTCAAATCCATCTTGAGCACGGCGCAACGGTCGCGGCCCTGGGTGTAGCTGATGTTGAAGTTGTCCCACTGCGTTCCCGTACCGGCGTAATAATATCCGTCGTCGCCGCGCACGAGGCCGTAGTTGAAATGGTGCCAGCGCCGGCCCGTGCCCGAGGTGTCCGCCGAGTTCGCGTAATTCACCGGGGCGTGCGTCGTGAAGCTCCGGTGAACGCCGGGGGCGATCGAGTCGGCGCAAGTGCGCGCATAGCACGTGTTGATCACCTTGACGGGGTTGACGCCGTTGGTGTACGGCCCCACGCCGATGAAGCGGAGCACGCCGGTCTTGGTCATGACGAAGATGGTATCGGTCAGGGGGTTTCCGCTGCGGGCCACTTGCAACCCCAGGGGTTCCCACAGCCCGGAATAGACTTCCTGCACGTTGCCGCCCGTGATTCCTCCCATGCCCTCGGTATCGCTGATGAAGTGCATCGACCCGGGACCGCCGCCGTCGGGGGCTTGGCCGATGTCGCCGTAATAGGTGCGGCTGTTCGAGCTGGACCCGCAGCTGGAGTTGGTATAGGAACAGTCTTGCCCCCAAAGCACCGCGACGATCCGTCCGTCCGAGAGCCAATCCAATCCGCCGAACCGCCAGTTGGAGGCGATGGCGTTGCGGAAGGAGACCAAAGTGTAGCCGGGGTGGACGCCCGGGCCGCTGGGACTGACGACGCCGTTGGAGCCGCCGCCGCTGTTGGACGTGCCTTGCGTGGCGTTGCCGAGGGGCGTGGTGCGCGCGAAGGCATCACGCGGCAGGGCGAACGCCAGCACAGCGAGTGCAATCACCCTCCAGACGGGCTTTGAGTGGCCTCCGAAGGCTCTTGTTGTTCGGTTCCTCGGGAACATTCCGGTCTCCTGTCTCGCTGAAATTCCTTCGCCGCGCATCCCGGCATGGGGCATCCGGTAATCCCGACGGGACATCCCGTCGCTTGAAAAGAAAAAGGCGGCTTGAGGCCGCCTTTTTCCGATGACGCCGCCGTGACCGATAAGCCCCTCAGGGCATCACGGAGAACGAACGCTGGGCCAGGATCCGCTCGGCGCCCTGCTCGCGCGCCGTCACCCGGACCATGTAAACGCCCGCGGTCGCGCGGTCGCCGTTCGCCCCGCTGCCGTTCCAGGCCACCTCGGTGCTGCCCGACGTGGCGCGGCTCCAGATCACGCGGCCGCGCATGTCCAGCACCGAGACGCGGGCCGACTCCACGGCCGGAACCGAGAAGACGAAGCCCGACCCCGCCGAGTGCATCGCCAGGGAGGGACGCCGGCGCTCGTCTTGGCGCGCGACGTTCGTCACGATGCCGCCGACCTCGACCACCGCGGGGCTGGTGGGCGCCTTCTGGGTCTCGTACTCGAGCTTCACCCAGTCGGGCGAACGGGTGGTATCCGCGATACGGGCCTCGTCCACGATGCCGTCCACGGCCTGCAGGCAGCAGCCCGCATTCTCGAAGCGCCCGATATGCAGCGGCGAGTTGGGCCAAAGGCTGTCGAGGCTACCGATGGTCGCCGTGTTCTGCGTGACGTTCGCCACCCCGTTCACGTAAAGAACCTGCTCGCCATTGCGAACGGTGCCGACCAGATGGGTCCATTGCCCGTTCACGCCCTGGATGTCTCCGAAATTGGTTTCATTGCCTCCGCCACCACCGTTCACGGACCGGAACAGCACCCATTGCCCCCCGTTAAGGCCCGAGAGACAGACTTGGCGCTGGGCGGCGCCGTCCCACCGGTAGCGGCAGAGCACCCCTTGCTCGTTCTGGCCGTTATTGGAATTGCGGTTCACCCAGACAGACAAGGTGACGCCGTCTGTCGAATTCAGTTTGAAGTTGTCGTTCGCGACGTTGTATTCGGCGGTCAGGCGCTTCGCGTTGGCGGCCGAGGTTCCATTGACGTTCGCGAAGTTGATCGCGTTGCCGATGAGTCCCGGAACGCCCGCGGGGCTGTTGAACCATGTCGCGACGGTGCCGAAAGTCGTCGCGTCCTCGGAGGGCGAGGCGTTCTCGCCCAGGTGCCACACGCCGCGGAAGCGCGAACCCGCGGCCGTGTCGAACACGGCCGGGCCGTTCGAGCTGTCCACCGCGCCCGCATTGCCGACATACATGCGAATCACCGTGTTGGCGTTGCCCGTCACCTCGGGAACCCGAACCCAGATCGCCGCCTGCTGGCCGACGGCATCCCACAGCTCCGTCTCATGATGCAGGCGATCGCCCCCCTCGCTCGTGAAGCGAAGGCTGTTGCGTCCCCCTTCCGCGGTAAAGACGCTCGCCTGCGCGGAGGTGAGGCGCACCAGGACCGGGAAGTTGTGTACGGAGTTCGCGACGTTCGCGCCGTTGCCGGTGTTCGTCGTGTTGATCGTGATGTCGCGGCGTTCCGCCCACGTGGAATAATCCTCTTGGGCGAAGGCTGAAGCCGCGAGGATGCCGAGGCCGAAAAGCCAATACTTCGTGCTACGCATAGGTCTCCCTTTTTTGATTTGGACGTAAATAACGCCTGGCTGTTGAGCACAGGATTAGACAAAATCTACAGATTTCGTTTGAATCATGTTGTTGTTTTAGACGGAAAAGATGATATAAAACAAATATGAGACCGTACTATGTCAACATGTCTGAATGTTGACATATTTGACATAATATCTCAAAATGAGATTCCTAAGCCCGGAAAAACCTGGAATCAGGGGGTCAGGGAGGGCTAGCCGATCTCAGGCTTCGTTCCACGGAAACTCAAGCACGTCCCGGATGTCCCGGGTTCCGGCGGCCAACATGAGGAGCCGGTCGAAGCCGACGGCCACGCCCGCGCAGGCGGGCAGGCCCGACCCAAGGTCCGCGAAGAACCCCCCGTGCAGCGGAACGACCGGCTTCCCGCCCCCCCCGCGCTTCGCGTTCTCGGCCTCGAACCTCGCGCGATATTCGCGCGCGTCGATGAGCTCCTTGTAGCCGTTGGCCAGCTCCATGCCGCCGGCGTACACCTCGAAGCGTTGGGCAAGGAACGGCTCCTCCTGGTCGGGCTCGGCCTGCGCCGCCATCTCGATCGGGAAGTGATGCACCACCGTGAACCTCGCGGGATCGAACGACGGCTCCACGACCTCGGACATGAGGAAATTCAAGGCATCGGTTTTTTCGGGAAAGACCCGGGGGGCTTCTTCCGGGGACAATCCCCGTTCGGCAAAAACGGGATGAGCCAGCAGTTCCCCGCGCGTGGACTTGCGCGGATGCAGGCCCGTGGCCTCGCGGAATGTCTCCACGTAGAGGCGATAGTCGGCTTCGCGCGGCCCGGCGACGAGGGAACAAAGCTCCACCGTCTCCTCCATCATGCGTCGCAGCTTGAACCCCAGGCGGTACCACTCGATCAGGGTGAACTCGGGATTGTGGCGCGCGCCCGCCTCGTCCAGGCGAAAGGCCTTGGCGATTGAATAGACGTCGGGATATCCGCGCGCGAGCAGCCGCTTGAGGTGAGGCTCGGGGGAGGTTTGCAGGTAACGCGCCGCGTCCTCGAACGGAACCTCGATGACCCCGATGTGCGCGTCGTGCGAGGCGCCGCGAGAAAGCAGCGGCGCCTCGATCTCAAGGATGCCGCGCGCGGCGAAGAACGCGCGCAGCGCGGCGAGCTTTTCGGCGCGAAGGCGCGAGGCGGCGATTTTGGATGGACGGGTCATGCGTATCCCGGTCGGTGTCCGTGGAACGGGCGGTGCCGCCGGCACCGTAGGGGCGAATGTCATTCGCCCCTACACGAAATAACCCCGCAGGGATGACGCATGCGTCATCCCTGCGGGGTTATTTCGCCCGTTCGACGTACTCCCCCGTCCGCGTGTCGACGCGGACCTTCATGCCCTCGCCGATGAACAGCGGGATGTCGATCTCGGCGCCGGTCTCGACCGTCGCCTTCTTCGTCACGTTGTTGGCCGTGTCGCCCTTCACCGCGGGCTCGGTGTAGGTGATGGTGAGGTCCATGAACACGGGCGGAGTCACCGAGATGGGCTTGTCGCCCCAGTACGAGACCTCGCACTCGGTGTTCTCCAGCAGCCACTTCTCGGCGCCGTCCATGAGATCCTTGGGAATCTCCACCTGCTCGAACGACTTGGTGTCCATGAAGGTGTAGTTCACGCCGTCGGTGTAGAGGTACTGCAGGGTCGCGTGCGAGATGTCGGCCTCCTCGACCGATTCGCCCGACTTGAAGGTGCGCTCGAGCACGCGGCCGGTGATGAGGTTCTTGAGCCGCACGCGGTTGAAGGCTTGGCCCTTGCCCGGCTTCACGAATTCGTTGTCGGTGATCATGCAGGGCTGTCCGTCCAGCATGATGCGAAGGCGCTTGCGGAATTCGTTGGTGCTGACCATTCCCATGATGCGTTCCTTTTCTCGAGACTCGGGACATTCAAGGCGTTCGGGGGCTTTCTAGCTTTGCCCGCGCCGGATCGGGTCACCCCTGAAAACGGCTTTTTTCGCCAAAAATCGCGCGAAAACCCGCGCGAAAGCCCGCAGGATGTAGCAAAAGATGGTTCCCCTTCCAACGCCCGGAACCGCAGCGAAGGCCGCCCCGCGCTCCGCTCCCGCGTGGCAAAAGGCGCTGTCGGAAGCCTTCCGGAGCCCGCGCGACCTGCTCGACTTCCTGCGGCTCGACCCGGCTGACGCGCCGAGCGGCCTCGCGCCGGTCGACATCGCCCCGCGCTTTCCGCTGCGCGCGCCTCGCGCCTACGCGGCCTTGATGCGCAAGGGCGATTGGGACGATCCGCTCCTCCGCCAGGTGCTCGCCTTCGATTCCGAAAACGAAACCCGTCCCGGCTTCCTCGCCGACGCCGTGGGCGACGGCGCGGCGCAGGACGGCCCCGGCGTGCTGCGCAAGTACAAGGGCCGCGCGCTGCTCGTGCTCACCGGGCAGTGCGCGGTGCATTGCCGCTATTGCTTTCGCCGCGAATATCCCTACGCCGAACAGGCGCTTTCTGCCGGTGAATGGGACGACGTGTATGCGCGCCTGGGCGCGGATGCCGATGTCGAGGAAGTGATCTTTTCGGGAGGGGATCCCTTGTCGCTCTCCGACGCGAGGCTTCGTTTCCACTTCGTCCGGGGAGGCGCCTTGCAAGGTGTCCGCAGGCTGCGCCTGCACACCCGCCTGCCCGTCGTCCTGCCGGAGCGCGTGGACGAAGGACTCTTGTCCCTGATCGCAGAAACGGCGGCAAGGAAGCCCTTCTACCTCGT
>CBFGVC010000055.1:0-12024 GCA_965652255.1 uncultured Fibrobacteria bacterium
TTTCTTGCGTCAAAGAATATTTTTTCCGCTTCCGCGATCTCCATAGAAAACGATTTGGACTTTGACTCTGGAATTCGATACGTCCCGTCAGGCAACTGAAGTAGCGAGTCCTGTTTGATAAGGGTTCTAAGTGTGTCACGAAGTTTAGACCTATTGATGGCAAGATGGAATCTTTCAGTCAAGACCTGGCTAATAGCTTCGGTACTAGCCGGCCTACCAATTATCCATATCGCGGCTAAAACAAGTCGGCTAGTCGCCTTATCCCACCATCCTGCTTGATTTAACTCTATGTGATGAACTAAGGCGGCGATCTCGCGAGGGAGCAGATTGTGTGCGGCCTGTTTGCTCATATTGTGAATTTATTTAAAGATTCATCTGCTCGTAGCTTGATGCCAGGGAATCGTGTCGATAGAAACAATCTTTATCATATTCTTCGTATTTTTGAATTCTTGAGCATTTTGGCTAGAAACGTACACCCGCGTGCACCCCGCCCGCTTCGCCGCCTTCACCTTCGCCGCGATCCCCTCCACCGGCAGCACCGCCCCGGTGAGCGACAACTCCCCCGTAAACGCGAACGTCGGGTCCACCGGCTTCTTCGTCAGCGCCGAGACCAAGGCCACGAACATCGGCAGGCCGATCGACGGCCCGCCCTTCGAGGGCAGCGGATCCATCACGTGGAAATGGATGTCCAGGTGAAAGAACAGCGCCGGGTCGAGCTTCAGCGCCTTCGCCCGCGCGCGCACCAGGCTCACCGCCACCTGCGCCGCGTCGCGCGCCGAGCCCACGAGGTTCCCCGTGAGGATCAGCTTCCCGCGCCCAGGCAACAGGAGACACTCCACGGTGGCCGCCGTCGCGCCCTTGGGAGTGAGCGCCAGCCCCATGACCACGCCGGGATGCGCCTCGACAGGCGCGACGGGTTTCTTCGCCTTCGCGGACGCGGGAGACTTGGGCTTGCGGGAGGAATCCGGACGATGCGAGGTCGGCATGGGAGCCCCCAAGATAAACTCCCCTCGCCCGGCGCCTCGAACGATCGGCCCTACGCCTGCCCCCGCGCCACCCAGGAGGCCTCGGCCTTCGAGGTCACCTCGAGCTTGCGGTAGACGCGCTTCACGTAGGTCTGCACCGTGCCGTGGCCGATGTCGAGCGCCCGCGCGATCTCGGCGTACGACTCGCCGCGCGCCAGGCGGTCGAGCACCTGCCGCTCGCGCTCGGTGAGCGCGTCGAGCCGCGAGGGAGCGGGAGATAACGAGGGCCCCGAGGCTCGAGGGGAGCGCAGGCGGTCGATGAGATGACGGGCCACCTTCTCCGAGAGCGGCGAGAGGCCCTCCGCGATCTGCTCCACCGCGCGCGTGATCTCCGCCAGCGGCCCGCCCTTGAGCAAATAGCCCGACGCGCCCGCCTCGATGGCCGCGATGATGACATCGGGATCCTCGAACACCGTCAGCACCAGCACGGGCAGGTCGGGCAGGCGCTCGCGCAGGCGGCGGATGGCCTCGGGGCCGTCCATCCCCGGCAGGCGCATGTCCACGATGGCCGCGTGGAACCCGCCCTCGCTGCGCTCCACCGCCTCGAGCGCGCTCTCGCCGTCGGCGCACGAGGCCGTCACGGCGTGCCCGCCCAGCTTGAGCGCGGCCTCCAGCGCCGCGCGCGTGCCCGCGTCGTCCTCGATCAGCAGGATCTTCATGCGGCCATCCCCTGCGCCACCACGCGCGTCCCCTGGCCGGCCTCCGAGGTGACCTCGAGCGAGGCGCCCAGCGCCTCGGCGTGCTCGCGCAGGCTGCGCAGGCCGCGCCCGTGCGCCGCGCCCGCGGGGTCGAAGCCGCGGCCGTCGTCGGCCACCTCGACGCGCAGCGGCGAGAGCGAAATCGCGACGCGGACGGAGGCGGGGCTCCCGTGGCGCACGGCGTTGGTGACGGCCTCCAGGACGATCTTGGCGATGTGGTAGGCCGTGGCCTGGCTCAGGGCGGAATCGTCCGCGACCCGGGAAGCGGGGTCGGGACCGTCATGGGGAAGGGCGTGGGGGGCTCCTTCGAGGGCGAAGCCCACCCCGGCCGCTTCGCACAATCCTCCCGCGCGCCGGCGCAGGCCCTCGAAGAGGCCGGCGGGCGTGGAAGGCTCGTCGTCCATGCCGGCCACCAAGGCGCGCAGCTCGGTGAGCGCGGAGCGCGCGCGCGCCTGGGCGCGCGTGAGCGGGTCGGGGTCGTTGCCCGTCGCCCCCGGCGCCTCGGAAGCGGAGCGGCCGTTGCCGGCCAGCGCGATCTCCTGCCACAGCGTGATCTCCGAGAGCGCGGCGCCCAAGGTGCCGTGCAGCGAGCGGCCGATGCGCTCGCGCTCGGCCCCGGCCGCCAGCGCGGCCTCCTTCTCCGCCTTGCGCCGCGCCGCCGCGCGGGACCACGAGACGAAGTAGGTCGTGGCGATGTAGACCACCGCGGCCATCAGCGAATAAACGCCGGCCAGCATCGCCTTGTCGGCCGCCACGGCGGCGCCGTGGTGCCACAGCGGGTCGAGCCACGGGATCGAGAGCGAAGTGAGCAGCGAGGCGACCGACTTGGGGTTGGCGTAGCCGTCCAGCCACACGACCAGCGGATACAGGATCCACAGCGCGAACAGGGGCCGCTCCGAGGAGAGCGGAATGGACACGGCCGCGATCACGTTGACAAGGTGCGAGAAGAACTCGCGGGCGCGCGGATTGACGCGGTGGAGGCCGTACAGCCTGACCAGGGGCGCGTAGGCCATCTGGATCGCGAAGCCCGCCGCGATGATGCGCAGGTCGCAACCGGTGAAGGCGCGCACCGGCGGGAGGGCGAAGAACCCAAGCAGCACGATGACGGCCACGAGGTTGACGCGGAGCAGGAAGCTCCACGAGTAACTGTTCTCGGGCGGGAACGTCTCCTCGTCCGGATCCTGCCAGAACGTCCACGAGGAGCCGGGAACCCGGGGCGGGGCGAAAGCGTTGGAAGGGGGGGAGGGGGCAGGCATGGTCGATCAGGGTTTCCGGGCCACCCGCACGCGCGCGCCCATGCCCGGCGCGGCGTCCACCTCGAGCCGCGCGTTCAGCTTGTGCGCCAACGTCTCGAAATTGCCCATGCCCCGGCCGCGAGCCGCCGACGCGGGCTCGAACCCCGCGCCATCGTCCTCGACGCGCACCTCGAGGGGGTCGCCCGAGAGGTGCACCGTGATCGCGCGCGGCGAGCCGTGCTCCACCGCGTTCTCCACCGCCTCGATGGCGATCATGGCCATGTGGTAGGCGTCGGCCAGGCTGATCTTCGCCAAGGGGCCGATGGTGAAGTCGAAGCGGATGCCGGCCTCGCGGCAGCGGTTTCCCACGCGGCGCTGGATCTCGGCCGCCAGGCCCGCCATGCTCGCCGGCTGGCGATCGATGCCCTCGGCCAGCGCGCGCAGGTCGGTCAGCGCCTCGCGGGCCCTCTCGCGCGCCTTGGCCATGGGCGCGGCCTGGGTGCCGTCTATCCCGCTGGCCAGCGCCACCTCGTGCCACAGCGCGATCTCCGAAAGCGCGGTCCCGAGCGTTTCGTCGAGGCGGCGCTCGAGCCGGGCGCGCTCCTCTCGCGCGCCCGACTCGCGCGCCCGGGAGGCCTTCTCGTAGGCGCCATCGCGCGTCCAGCCCGAGACGTAGCTCACCACGAGGTAAACGATGCCGCCGATCGCCGACATGAGCGCCGCCAGCAGGATCTTTTCGTCGGCCTGGGGCGGGGTCATGTGGGCCAGCACGCTGACCCACGGCGCGACCAAGGTGAGGCCGAAGGCCGCTAAGGCCCGGGGATTCCCGAAGGCCTCGAAGAACACGATGAGCAGGTAAAGCACCCACAAGATGGCGAGCGGCTTGTCGGTCGCCAATGGCAGGAACACGGTTCCCCCGAGGTTGCCCCCGTAAGTGAGCAGTTCGCGCAAGCTGGGATGGATTCTCCGGTGCCCGTAGGCCAGCACCGCCGCGAACGCCCCCAGTTGGATCGCGCAACCGGCCGCGAAGATGGCGGGCTCGATCCCGGTCCATTCGCGCAGCGGCGTGAAGACGATGAGGGAGTAGAAGGCCAACACCAGCGGCACATTGACCACGAGGATGAACTTCCAGGAGTAAACCTTGTCGCCGAACACGTCGGGATCGGGCTGGGGCCAAACGGTCCAGGAGGTGGAGAGCTTTGTCACAAGAGGCTCCGGGAAGATATGGGCCGGGACGTGACGGGACACCGATTCACGAGGAAGGGGCGTCCTGTACGATGCCCCGAAAAATAGAACCGCGCGCGGCGGCCGCCGGTGTAATAACGGCGCCCCGGCGGCGCAATTGCGTCAGGCCGTCTTCTTGCGGGCGCCCTTGCGGAGCACCAGCATCGGCTCGGCGCCCTGCTCCACCGTCTCGCGCGTGACCACGCACTCGGCCACGTCGCCGCGCGAGGGCAGCGAGTACATGTGCGCCTGCAGCACGTGCTCCATGGCCGCGCGAAGGCCGCGCGCGCCGGTCTTGCGCTTCATGGCGAGCGCCACGATGGCCGAGAGCGCCTCGGGCTGGAACTTCAGCTCGATGCCGTCCATCTCGAACAGCGCCTGGTATTGCTTCACGATGGCGTTGCGCGGCTCGGTGAGCACGCGCAGCATGGCCTCGGCGCTCAGCTCCTCGAGGGCCGTGAGCACCGGCAGGCGGCCCACCAGCTCGGGGATGAGGCCGAATTGCACGAGGTCGTCGGGCTCGGCCAGGGCCAGGATCTGGCTCACCGAGCGCTCCTTCTTGGAGTGGATCTCGGCGGTGAAGCCGATCCCGCTCTCGCGCGTGCGGCGCTCCACGATCTTGTCGAGGCCCTCGAAGGCGCCGCCGCACACGAACAGGATGTCGCGCGTGTTGACGTGGATGAGGTTTTGCTCCGGATGCTTGCGCCCGCCCTTGGGCGGGATGGCGGCCACCGTGCCCTCGAGCAGCTTGAGCAGGCCCTGCTGCACGCCCTCGCCCGAGACGTCGCGGGTGATGGAGGGGTTCGCGCTCTTGCGCGAGATCTTGTCCACCTCGTCGACGTACACGATGCCCTTTTGCGCCGCGTCCACGTCGTAGTCGGCCGCCTGCAGGAGGCGCACGATGATGTTCTCGACATCCTCGCCCACGTAGCCCGCCTCGGTGAGGATGGTCGCGTCCACGATGGTGAAGGGAACCTTCAGGAACTTCGCGATGGTCTGGGCGAGGAGGGTCTTGCCGGAGCCCGTGGGCCCCAGGAAAAGCACGTTGGACTTGTCCACCTCGACCGCGTCCGGATGCGCGGCAGCGCCGCGCGGACGGGTGATGCGCTTGTAGTGGTTGTACACCGCCACGGCGAGCGCCGTCTTGGCGCGCTCCTGCCCGATCACGTGGCCGTCGAGGTGCTCCTTGATCTCGGCGGGCGTGGGCAGCGCCGCGGGCTCGGCGCCCGCGCCGGAGGCGGGCCCCTTCTTGCCCTCGTCGGCGAGGATGTCGTTGCACATGGCCACGCACTCGTCGCAGATGTGCGCCGAGGGGCCCGTGATGAGCTTGCGCACGCGGGCCGCGTCCTTCCCGCAAAAGGAGCAGCGCGGGGGAGTCGCGCCGGGCGCGGCGGGCTTGTTCACGCGGAGATCGCCTTCTTCTTGCGGTTGCCGGGGTTGAACACCTGGTCCACGATGCCGTAGGCCACCGCCTCCTCGGCGCTCATGTACAGGTCGCGATCCGTGTCCTTCTCGACCTGCTCCACGGGCTTGCCCGTGGATTCGGACAGGATCCCGTTCAGCTCCCGCTTGGTCTTGATGATTTCCTTGGCGTGGATCTGGATGTCGGAGCTCTGGCCCGTCGCGCCGCCGCTGGGCTGGTGCAGCATCACCTTGCCGTGGGGCAGGATGAAGCGCTTGCCCTTGGTGCCCGCCGCGAGAAGGACGGCGCCCATGCTGAACGCCGAGCCCACGCAGATGGTCTGCACGTCGGGCTTCACGTACTTGATCACGTCGTAGATCGCCAGGCCCGAGGTCACCATGCCGCCGGGGCTGTTGATGTAAAGGAGGATGTCCTTGTCGGGATCCTCGTACTCCAGGAAGAGCATCTGGGCGACGACGGTGTTGGCCACCACGTCGTTGATCTCGGTGCCCAGGAAGATGATGCGCTCCTTGAGCAGGCGGGAGTAGATGTCGTAGACGCGCTCGGAGCGGCCGGTGGTTTCGATGACGGTGGGGACGATCATGGGGCCTCTGGAATTGAATCCTTAATATAGACTAGATCGATCCGAACGCCTATTTACAGGGGTTTTGTCGCGTTTTGGAACGGAGAACAGGTAACGGGTGCCGGGTAAAGGGTAACAGCAAGGAAAAACACACGGAACATTCCCGCCATTACCTGTTACCCGTCTCCTGGCCGAAGCTTCGCCTACGAAGCTCCCGCCCCCCCGTACCCGATCACCAGGTCCAGGGTCTTCTCCGCCTTCACCTCCTCGCGGATGTCGAGGATGCGGCCGCTCTTGCGCAGGCTGGCCTTGAGGCCCTCGAAGTCGGTGCCGTAACGCGCCGCAAGCTCGCGCACGCGCGCGTCCACCGCCTCCTGGTCGGGCTTGACGTTCTCCTTCGTCGCGATCGCGTCGATCAGGCGCCAGCGGCGGATCTGGTTCACGGCCTCCGCCTCCAGGTCGGAGTGGTCGTGGCCATGGTCGTCATGCTCGTGCACGTGACCCATCTCCTTGAGCCGGTTCTCGACGTAGTTCTTCACGCGGGCCTTGGGCACGTCCAGCGGGTTCTCGCTCAGGAGGCGCTCGATGGCCTGGGTCCACGCGGCCTCGCGGGCCGCGCGCAACGCCGACTCGGCCAGGCGCTCCCGCACGCGGGCGCGGGCATCGGCGATCGTCTCGTAGCCGATCATCTTCGCGAAGGCGTCGTCGAGGGCGGGCATCTCCACCTCGAGCACCTGCTCGATGGCGAGCCCGTAGGCCGACGGCTTGCCCGCCAGCTCGGGATTGCCGTAGTCGGCGGGGAAGGTGAAGGCCACGTCCTTGTGGTCGCCGGCCTTCACGCCTGAAAGCGCCTTGTCGAGCTCGGGCACCGAGCCCTTGCCCAGCTCCACGCGGAAGGTGGGATATTGCGGCAGCGGCTGCTCCGCGCCGGCCACCTCGATGCGCGTGTAGCGCGCGGTGACCACGTCGCCCGCCTTGGCGGCGCGCTCGACGGGATTCTCCTTCGCGATTTGCCGGCGGATGCCCTCCAGCTGCGCGTCCACCGAAGCCTCGTCCACCGGCGCGGGGTTCACGGGAATCTCGAACTTGTAGTTCTTCAGCTCGACGGGAGGATCGATCTCCAGCACGGCCTTCACCGTGACCGGCTTGCCCTCCTCGTTCTCCAGCTTCTCGACGCGCCCCGGGCCCACGGGCTCGATGCCTTGCTCCTTGCACGCCTCGCGCACGGCGTCGTCCACCAGCGTCTCCAGCGCCTCGGCGGCGATGGGCTCGCGGAACTTCGCCTCGATCACGGCCTTGGGAACCGCGCCGGGGCGGAAGCCGTTCACGCGGATCGACTTGCCGTACTTCTTCAGCTTGTCCTGGAACACCTTGTCGAGCCGCTCGCGGGGGATCTCGAGGTCGAGGACGCGTTCGGTGGCGCTGGCCTGGGTCATGCTGACTTTCACGATGGGACCTTTCGTTTTCGAATCCGTTGTCCGGATCCGGGGGGCCGGATTCCGGTCGAAGTTTTTTTGCGGTTTCTTCGCGGTTTTTTCTCGCGAAGGGGGAGGTTGGTGCGAAGGGAGGGACTTGAACCCACACACCGAGGTACCAGATCCTAAATCTGGCGCGTCTACCAGTTTCGCCACCTTCGCGGGGAGGGGAAAGATAGGAAGACGGCGGACGGCCTACAGCGGACAGCGTGCCGCGAATGCGGCAAAAAAAGGGAAATCAGCGAAAATCCAAGGGAACCGGCCGACCGGCGGCGGCGTCTGTAAGGGCGACCCATGGGTCGCCCTTGCCCGGCACCCTTACCCGGCGCCCCTACGCCGTCGCCACGCGACCGCCTACGCCGCCGCGTTCCCCGTCGTCAGCTCCTCGCCGCTCTTGGTGGCGAACACGCGGAACTCGTCCACGTTCGCCGCATCGTCCTCCAGCAGCTGGATGCGCGCCTTGTGGGTCATTTCGAGGTACTTGAAGACCTGCGCGCGGTTGTCGGTGAGCAGGTCGATCATGTGCGGGCTCACCGCGAGCGAGATGTCGGGAGTCCCCTTCTTCGCGCGGTGGCGGCGCAGCCAGCGGTCCACGCGCGCCAGCACCATCTCGGGCGAGGGCACGTAGCCCGCGCCGTGGCAGGTGGGACAGGGCTTGGTCTGCTCGCTCACCGCGTCGGGCCGGATGCGCTTGCGGGTGATCTCCATGAGCCCGAACTGCGAGAGCGGGGCGAAGGAGATGGGCGCGTCGTCGAGGCGGATGGCCTTCTTGAACTCGCGCGCCACCGCCTCCTTGTCCTCGTCGGAGTCCATGTCGATGAAGTCCACGACGAGAAGGCCGCCCATGTCGCGCAGGCGCATCTGCTTGGCCACTTCCCACGCCGCGTCGAGGTTGGTCTCGAGGATGTTCTTCGCCTGGTCGCGGCCGCGCACCTTGCCGCCCGTGTTCACGTCGATGGCGGTGAGCGCCTCGGTCTTGTCGATGAGAAGGTAGCCGCCGCGCTTGAGCTGCACGCGGCGCTGGAAGTTCTTCTCAAGCTCGTCCTCGATGCCGAAGTGGTCGAACAGCGACTCCTCGCCCGTGTAGAGCTTGACCTTGCCCACCTTGTCGGGCGAGAGAACCTTGAGGTAGCCCACCACGTTGCCGCACTCGGTGCGGTCGTCGATCCACACCGCGTCCACGTCGGCGGAGAAATAGTCGCGGAGCGTGGTCTCGCTCGAATCGCTCTCCTTGTGCACGCGCGCGGGCGCGGGGCTCGTCGCGGCGGCCTGCTTGCAGGCCTCCCACTTGGCCTCCAGGATCTTCATCTGCTTGGCGAACTCGGCCTCGCTCTCGCTCAGGCCGTTGGTGCGCACGATGTAGCCGCACTCGGGCGACTTGAGGTCGCGGATCATGCGCTTGAGCGCGCGGCGGTGCTGCGGGTCGCGCGCCTTCTTGCTCACGCCGATGAAGTCGGAGCCGGGCATGCAGACCAGGAACGGTCCCGCGAACGAGAGGTGCATGGTGAGGCGCGGGCCCTTGGTGCCGATGGGCTCCTTGGTGACCTGCACCAGGACCTCTTGCCCCACCTTGAGCAGCTGGTCGATGGGCTTGCCCTCGGCGTCGCCGCCGCGGCGCGGGTCGTCTTCCTCGTCGTCGTCGTCGTCGCCGGCGGCGGCGCGCACGGCCGAGTCGAGCAGCGAGCGGCTCTCAACGTCCTCCACGTGGAGGAAGCCGGCCTTGTCGAGCCCGATGTCCACGAACGCCGCCTGCAAGCCCGGCAGCACGGCGTTGACTACGCCCTTGTAAACGTCTCCCAGGATGTGGGTCGAATCCGGACGTTCGTAGAAGATTTCGCTGAGGCGGCCGTCCTCCAGGATGGCGATGCGCTTCTCGTACGGCCGCACGTTGATGAGAATCTCCCGCTTGGAGCGCGAGCTTCCGCGATGGGGGTGTCCCATAGGGTTTTTACCTCGATTTTCCCGATAATGTGGCCCTCTTCCGGGCTCGGGAGCCGGAGCAAGAGGGTGTGAACGAATGTCCAGAAGAAGGTCATTATTACGTCCGATCCGGCGCCAATGCGGCGAAAACGGAGAAATTCAACGGAATTTGGTAATTCCGGGGGTGAAAATAACAAGAAAGGGGGGCGTTGCGCTATTCCATCCACAAGGCCGGGACGGGGAGCATCCAAAGCCTTTCGCCGAAAGCCATCGCCCTTTCGCCCGTGTACAGGACGACCCCCGCGCGAAAAGCCTCCCCCAATTGCTCCCGCAGGGACTCCATCGCCTCGAAGTCGGATCGCGACACCGTGCCGGCAGCCTTGACCTCGACAGCCGCCACCGAACCATCCGGTTTCTCCAGGATCACGTCAACCTCGGCGCCCGAAACCGAGCGGTAGTGATGAAGGACGACCCGTGGATCGCTCCATGAAATCTGCTTGCGGAGTTCCCCCACCACGAAACTTTCGAGCATTCGGCCCAAGAGCGCGCGATCCGCAAGGAGCCTCCTTGCATCCGCGCCGATCAGGTGGCAGGCGAGTCCGCTATCCACGAGGTGCAGCTTGGGCGCCTTGACCAAGCGCTTTCCGATATTGGCCGACCAAGCCGGAACACGATGGACGAGGAATACCATTTCCAGCAGGGCCATGTAACGGTGCAACGTGGCGTTTGGCAGACCTGCCTCGCGACCCACGTCGGCGACATTCAACAAGCCGGACGATCGGGCGGCCAACAGCTTCAAGAGGTTCGGCATGGCCCGCAAGGCGTCCACTCGCGCGAGATCCCGCACGTCGCGCTGCAGCAGGGCCAACTCGTAGGACGAGAACCACGCGGCGCGTCGTCCGGCGTCGTCCCGGCTCAGGACTTCGGGGTATCCGCCGCGCGTGATGCGTTCGGCGAGCCGCTCCCCGTCTTCCTCCGGTGGTGCAATTTCCGCGAACCCTTCCCCGAAGAGGCGGGACAGAAACCCCTCCCGCCGACCCGCGAGTTCGCCGGCGGAAAAGGGGTACATGGGAATCACCTCCATACGGCCGGCGAGGGATTCGGAGAGGTTGGGAAGGGTCATGACATTGGCCGAGCCGGTCAGCAAGAAACGGCCGGGCATGCGGTTTTCATCCACGGACACCTTGATGGCGGGGAGCAACCCGGGCGCTTTCTGGATCTCATCGAGGACAACGGGCCCCTTGAGGCTGCGGAGCATTCCCACCGGATCCTCGTTCGCGAGGCTCAGCGTGGCGACATCGTCGAGGGAGAAATAATCCGCGCCCCTTGAGGCGGCAAGCATTTTGGCCAAGGTGGTTTTTCCGGTTTGCCTGGCGCCGTTCAGAAGGACGACGGGTGTATCGGAAATGGCAGTAATGACCGAATTTTCAATATTTCTAGCCCTCATGGTGTATAATTTACCACTTAATGGAATATTTTCAACCGAAACTGCTTTGGCTTTGGGGAAGAAGGAGGGGCACGCGCGCCCCGCAAGGGCTAACGCAAGCCCATCATCCCCGAGACTTTCATGCCTGAGTTGCGGGTTCCGATGCCGATGCCGCCGGAATCGAGGCCTAAGAGATACTGGGATGCCGCGCGGGTGCGGAAGAAGTCGAGCTTGATGCCGTCGAAGTAGATGCCGAGGGTCCCGGCCGAATCGACGATTTGCACGACATGCCACAAATCGGGTTCATACATGTACTCTAGCGAATCGGCGAATTCGATGGTCTGGTTCGCCCAGTTGCCGCGGAACAGCTTGATCTGGTTGGGCGAGCCGACGGGGTCGTAGGCGAGGCGAAGGCTTGCGCCGCCAGGCGAGCCGGGAATTCTCCAGCCGAAGTCGAGGGCACGGGCCTTGAAACGGAAGACGTAGCTGCCATTTCCGAAGGCGGAATCCTGGGTGGTGAAGTGAACGCGAGCGGCGCTGTCGAGAATTAGGGTGTCGCCGGAGTAGCGAACGGAGGCTTGGGAACCACCGCCGGCAGCGTCGCCGGTCCAGGTCCAAGCGAAGGCTTGGTTGGGCGGGACGGGATCGAGGATGTCAGAGAGGGAGAGGCTGGAAGTGATTTTGTGGGGAATCAGGCGCATGATGGTACTGGTACCAAATTCATGTTGTTCCGTATAATAAGAAGAGATCCCAGTGTAGGATTTTGAATAAATTTTCAATGTCATATTATTGGCATATTCCATGTCAAATCGGCATGAAATCTCCCGACTCAGGCGATCACTTAAACACGAGACGCTATCTCTTGGGATGCCACCGCTATACACGCTATAGATCGTCACTAATTCTCCATTTTTTCTAAAAAGTTTTATGTAAGAATAGGTATTTAGGCTATCAAAAGAACTTTCTACAAGAGAGACCTTGTATATCTTTCCCTTTTCAATAGTTTCCAATAAGGGATCTTTATTGCCGGGCAGAA
>CBFGVC010000056.1:0-11795 GCA_965652255.1 uncultured Fibrobacteria bacterium
GGCGTGCGCGCGTTGCGCACGTACCAGCCCGAGGTCGCGACGCCCGCATAAAGCGCGCCGCGCGCGTCCAGGCCGCTCAAAAGGCCGCTCACGAAGCCGCCGTTGAAGTGATCGCCCGCGCCCGTCGAGAGCCTCGGGCTCGCGCAGTACGGGCCGTCGATGGCCGCGCGGTCGCGGTCGCCACCGGAGCCTATCACGGCGCCCGCGCATTTCACGGCGTGCACCACCACGCCGTGAAGCCCCGCCTTCTCCGCGATGCGTTCGGCGGCTCCGAGCACGCTTTCGGGCGTCTCCACGACAGGATCCTTCAGTCCCAGCACCTCGCCGACCTGCTCGGCCTCGCGCAGGTTGAGGCCGAGGATGCAGCGGACCTTCTTGTTCAGCCTTCGGAACTGGTCCAGCGCGCGCGCGAGGTCGGCGCGCTCGCGCTTCTCGGGGTCGCAGAGGTCGAAGAAAAACCGGGTGGAGGAAGGCTTCGCCTCCGCCTCGGCCAGCGCGATCATGCCTTCGAGGATGCCGTCCATGCCGGTGAGCATGGTCCAGTTGGTGCAGGCCGTGAGGTCGGCCTCGAGCAAAAGGGCGCGAAGGCGCTCGGCTCCGAGCACCGAGAGCAGGCGCTCCCAGTTGGCGTCTCCGATGGTATCGAGCTTGCCGAGCATGATCTTGCCGTCGAGGAACTCCAGCGCGTCGGTGCGGCCGGGATTCCCGACGGAGATCAGTTCCATCCGCCCGGCGAGGGACGAGAAGACCGGGTGAGGATTCGGATGCCCCAGCAACCCGACGCAAGCGACCTTGCCGCCCATGCCCGCCACGGCCATCGACATGAGGGGGCCGTTGCCTCCGGGTTTGACCTGTTGCGGAACCAGCTCGATATTGGCCGACTTTCCGGCGGCGGAGGCGATGCGCGCGGAGAATTCCGGGATTGTGGGGATGCGGTCGTAATCGTCGGGGCCGCGCCGCACGGCGACGGCGTGGAGGATTTCGTCCACGAAACCGTCGAAGCCGATCGTGAAGCGAAGCTTCCCGAAGCGGGCGGAGCTTTTCTCCAGCCCTTCGGCGGCACGGATCCTGTCTTGCTGGCTCATGGAACCCTTTCGCTACCCGCCCATCGACCCGCGCGGCCGACCCGGGGCATCAGAAGGTGAACAGGATCTCGGATCCCAACGAAACGCGCGGGGCCCCGCCCGCCCCGTTCAGGAGCGGTTTCGACAAGCCGGTCCACAGCCACCATTGCGCCCGGGGGGCGGGATACACGTACAGGGTGGGGATGATCCAGATGGCCTCATCGCGGTCCGCGTCGAAGCTTGCGTTGCGGTACTCGAGGGAGAGGCCCGTCGAAAAGACGGGGCTGAGGGCCATGCCGGGCTCGAACTGCAGGACCATGTCGTCGAGGGGCGCCCATCCGGCCGTTTGACGCGGAACATTGGGCGACGGTACTTCGCCCTTTTCGCTCAAGAACACCGTGCCGGCGAAAAAGAAGGGTTCGCGCACGTAGCGGGGCTCGATGAGCACGAAACTGCCGGGATCGGTGTCCGCGTTCCAGTATTGCATGCCGCTGTGGGCGTTTATCGTCAGCATGTCCTCGAAGCGACCCTCGAAGGAGATGCCCAGTTCGAACGGAGTGGCCCCCGGGATGCCGAAGGTGTAACGGAACGAGGGCGTCCAGGTGATGTCGTCGCGAATGGAGCGCCTCCATTGCGCGAACACCGACCAGTCTTCGCTTACGCCCGCCGTATCGGTCGCCATGCCCGCGTGCACCTGGAAGTTTCCGCGCCGCGCGCCGGCCCCGCGCAGCGAATGCTCGCCCACCACGGCCGCCGCCCTCTTGTAGCGGTAATACTGGAAGTACCCGGCTCCACCGACAAGGTCTCCTGCCATGAGCACGGTGTTGTCGTCGGCCTTCCAGTTGACCTGCGCGCCGTCGAATGCAAGGGGAGCCCAGGTGTTGCCGGCCCCCTGACGAGGGATGGAGCCGTCCCGAAAGGTGGTGCGCACCACGGCATACAGGCGCGGGTTGAAAAGCACCAGCGTGGTCAAGTCCGCCTCCAGGCCTGTGAGATGCCTGGCCTGATCAAGGCTCCCGTATTCCGAGGCGAAATCGGCGTCCACCATTCCCGAAAACATGAGGCGCCGACGATCGGAACCCGTGCCGTCCGTGTCCTGGGCGTCCGACGGGCTCGCGGCCAGAAAGACCGTGAGCGTGGCGGCAACGACCGGCGCGATCGCGCGCGAAAAGATTCGTGAATTCCGCATCGGCGGATGAATTTAGCTAGAGGGGCGGGCCGGGCGGACCTCGGTTCGGCTCGATGACCAAAATGGCAAGGTTTTTCCGGCCTGATGCAAAAAACCCTCCCCGCAGGGCGGAGAGGGTGAATGGGCGCAGGGTGAAGGAAGCCGGATCAGAGCACTTCGTTGCCGGTCTCGCCCGTGCGGATGCGCAGGGCGCTTTCCACCGGGAGCACGAACACCTTGCCGTCGCCGATCTTCCCGGTCCGTCCCTTCTCGGCGATGGCCGAAACGGTCTTGGTCACGAGATCATCGGGCACGACGACTTCGAGCTTGACCTTGGGGATGAAATCGGTGTGATACTCGCTGCCCCGGTAAAGCTCGGTGTGGCCTTTCTGGCGACCGAAGCCCTTGACCTCGGTCACGGACATGCCGCTGAGGCCGATTTCCTGGATGGCGGTCTTCACCTCGTCCAGCTTGAAGGGCTTGATATAGGCAACGATCATCTTCATGGGGAGCCTCCGGTTCGTCTTGGGACTTCGCGGTTAAGATACATTCCGGGGAACGTTCCGGAGTCGGGATTTCGGGCGGGAGGTTTCCGGGTACCCCGGCGTGGTCGGGGGCCGGGGGGCGGGGATCAGAATCGAAATATGATTTCGGAACCGGCGAAGATGTCCGGATCGCCGCCATTGGCATAAAAAACGCCCTGTCCCCAAATCCACCATTCGACGCCCGCGCCGGGGTGGATGTATAGCGTCGGAACCGCCCAGAAGGCGTTGCCGACGTCCGCGTCGAGGCTGGGGATGTGATACTCCAGGGGAAGGCCGATCGAGAAGGTCTTGTTCAGGGCCATGCCGGGCTCGATGTAAACGAAAAAGTCATCGAAGGGGGCCCGGCCTCCCAGGCGCAGGGCGGAAAGGCTGTCGGCCAGGGGGCTCGGCAAGGTGGTCGCAGGCACGTTCGGGGCCGGGTTCGAGCCCTTTTCATTGTAGAAGACCGAGGCGGACACCGAGTATCGGCCGCTCGCCCAGGATGGTTCGACGAGCAGGGCATAGCCGGGATCGAGGTCGCCGTTCCAGTAGTTGAAGGCCGCGTCGGCCTTGAGCCCGTAGTCGCCGAAGGCGCCGACGAAGGACAATCCGCCCGAGACCGGGGAAGCCCCCGCCACGAACGTGTGCTTGAGGGAGGGGGTGAGCGTCATGCCATCCCCGAGGGGATAATCATACTTGGCGAAGGTCGACCATTCGCGGCTGGGGACCGGCGCCCCCGAGGAATCCCTCGATCCGAGGCCCGAAACGCCGGTTGCCACGATCAGGTTTCCCCACGTCGCGCCCACGCCGCGCACGGCGTGCTCGCCGACCACCACGGCCGAGCGCTTGTGGAGGTAGTAGTTGAAGTACCCCGTCCCGTGGATCAGGTCTCCCACGTGCAAGGTGAGGGCGTCGGTGTAGGCCCAA
The DNA here is from genome assembly GCA_965652255.1 of uncultured Fibrobacteria bacterium. Lineage (GTDB taxonomy): Bacteria > Fibrobacterota > Fibrobacteria > UBA11236 > UBA11236 > UBA11236. Next base: position 3,684 of record CBFGVC010000056.1, read on the forward strand.
TTCAGCGCCGCGCCGTCGAAGACAACCGGCGCCCAGGTGTTGCCGGCGCCTTGGGCGGGCACCACCCCGTCGGTCATCGTCGTGTAAAGGACCGCGTTCAGCCTGGGATTGAAGGTCACCGTGGTCGTCAGATCCACCTCGAGGCCCGAGACGGCGGAGCCGTTTCTCAGGTCTCCGGAAAAGTCGGCATCCACGTAGCCGCTGAAGCGAAGATCCGGCTTCGGGTCTTGCGGCTGGGCCGGGGAGTGGGCGGCCAGCGCGAGGATGGCGGCGAACGGTGCGGAAAGGATGAGGCGCATGGGAATTTCCATGATGTGACGGGCCGGGAATTTAACACACCATTCCCGATTTCCGGGCTTGGGACGGCCCGCTTGTCGAATCGTCACGGGAATTCCAGCGGAAACCCCGCATCGACCTCCAAAACGAAAGGAGCCCCCGAACGGGAGCTCCCTGGCGGATAATCACGGGGAAAATCCTCCGGATGGCGTCGATCAGAGCACTTCGTTGCCGGTCTCTCCGGTGCGGATGCGCAGGGCGCTCTCCACCGGGAGCACGAAGACCTTGCCGTCGCCGATCTTGCCGGTGCGCGCCTTGTCGGCGAGCGCCGAGACGACCTTGTCGGCCAGGTCGTCGGGCACGACGACCTCGAGCTTGACCTTGGGAATGAAATCGGTGTGGTACTCGCTGCCGCGATAGAGCTCGGTGTGGCCCTTTTGGCGGCCGAAGCCCTTGACCTCGGTCACCGACATGCCGCTGACGCCGATTTCCTGGATGGCGGCCTTGACCTCGTCCAGCTTGAAGGGTTTGATGTATGCGACGATCAGTTTCATGGGGTGTTCCTCTCGGTTTCAGCCTTGGTGTGGTTGCAGGGGACGGGCCGGGCTTCGCGGCACGCGCCGGAAGCCCTCCGTCGCGGATCCTTAGAACGTGATCAGGCTTTCGACGGCGTAGGACGTGACCTTGTCGTCGATGTCCTGACGGATCTCGGCCAGCACGAACCAGTCGTCGGTGATGGCGTATCCGGGGCTGACGGCGATCTCGTTGCCCTTGTAGTCGTTCTCCACGTCGATGGCGCTGTAGCGGACCGTGATCCCGAGCTTGTCATTGATGGCATAGTTGACCATGGCGAGGTAGCCCATGCCGGTCTCGTCGGTGACGCCCCAGTCCATGAGGTAGTTGAACTCGGCGGCCAGCGTGAGGGGGCCGGTCTCGAAGGACGCCCAGACGTTGGCGGCGGATTGCGCCGTGCCGTCGCTGGTCTCGTTCTCGTACATGAACGCGGGCTTGATGGTGAGGCCCTCGATCGGGGTCAGCGAGAGCTGGACCTCGATGCCGGGCTTGGAGATGTCGGTGTCCGTGCCGTCCCAGATGCCGCCGACGACCGCGCCGTACAGCGAGATCATGGGGCTGATGGTGAAGGATGCGCTCACGCCGTTCTGGTAACCGCCGTAAACGCATCCGGCGGCGATGGATCCGTCGCAGTTCTTGGAGTAGGAGTACTGGTACAGCCCGGTGGGCTCGGCGGCTTCCCAGCCGGTGGAGCTCAGGAATCGGCCCATGTTGATGGCGAGGGGGCCCGTGCTGTAGGTCACGAAACCCTGCTCGAGGTAGAACGCGCCCTGGAAGTGGTTGAGGTCGATCTGGGCGCTGAGGTTGTCGGAGAACTTGTACATGAAGTCGAGTTCGAACTGGTCGAGACCGGCATCCAGCGTCGAAGAGCCGCCGTCCGGCATCGTGCCGAGCACCGACATGTCGATGAAGCCGGTGAGGGACAGCTTGTCGTCCACCTTGATTTCCGCGTTTGCCAGGCCCATGCCGAGCACGCCCGCCACGAGACCCATCGAGACTGATTTACGCATCTTGACTCCTTGTATGACCCACCGGCCGTGGCGGGTTCTTGGTCGATGGGATATCAATCCCCATGCCATCGATTCGGGCGGGGGGCGCTTCGGGAATTCACGGGATTTCGGGATGGATTGGGACCGATTGTTAGTTCAACTCTTTACATTTTCCCCTGACAAGTGACAATTAGGAACAGATGGCTTCGGGTGGCGGTTATTGTCATCGTTGGTCGCGCATTTCCGCGGCGTTTCCATTCCCGACAGGCGATCCGGCATTTTCGTGAACGTTGCGGCGTGGCTCTCGCCTCCAACGCACAGGGAGAGCCTTGCCGTGGAATCAGCGGATCCGCTCCGCGCGCCTGCGTGCCGCGGGGGCTATGGGCGCCCCACGATGGATGGAAGCCTTACCCGAAGGGCAAGACGAAGGTTGCCTTGTCTGAGGGCGGGGGCTAAAAACCGGGTGTTTCCCGGCCTGCCCTCCTGTCGCTAATGCCCCGGGCCTTGCGGCGCGGGCGGCGCGGGAAGCGGCGCAGGACCGCTGGTCCAGGGTTCCGGAGCCGGCGCGTCCGGGTTGCCGTGATGCGCCGGCGCGACGGAGGCGATCCCGAGGAGCAATGCGATGGCCAGGCGGGCGCGAAGCCTCGCGCGGGTTTCGTTGCAGGCGTTCATGGGGCTTTGTCTCCGATGAGTGTTTCAGGGTTCGCGCGGGGCGGGACGGCTTGGGCCCAGGCCGCGAGGAGGTGCTGGACGATGGCGTCGACCCCGGTGCCGTTGTTGACCTGGGCGAAAATGAAAGGCCCGTCGCCGCGCATCTTTTCCGCGTCGCGGCGCATCACCTCCAGGCTCGCGCCCACGTGGGGCGCGAGGTCGATCTTGTTGATCACGAGCAGGTCGCTTTGGGTGATGCCGGGGCCTCCCTTGCGCGGCACCTTGTCTCCGCCCGAGACGTCGATCACGTAGACCGTGTAGTCGGCGAGCTCGCGGCCGAAGTGGGCGGCGAGGTTGTCGCCGCCGCTTTCGACGATGAGCAGGTCGATGGGGGCGTCCGTTCCCGCGAATCGCCGCATCAGCTCCTCGCAGGCGTAGAGGTTCGAGGACACGTCCTCGCGGATGGCCGCATGCGGGCAGCCTCCCGTCTCCACCGCGATGATGCGATCGGCGGGAAGCGCCTTGTGCCGCGTGAGGAACTCGCCGTCCTCGCGCGTGAAGATATCGTTGGTGACCACGCCCAGGCTGTGGCGGTCGCGCAGCGCCTCGCACAGCGCCTTGGCCAGCGCCGTCTTTCCCGATCCGACGGGGCCGCCGATACCGATGGTGAACGCCCGCGCGGAGTAGTCGCGGTCGTCGCGGGTGAGTTCGCGCAGGCGGAACTCGCCCGGGGATTCCATGGGCTCGTGGGTGTGGCCGTGGCCGCCTCCGTGGTCGTGCCAATGGCCGGCTTGGTGACGATGAATCCGGGGGGAGAAAGCGTGAATCATGGGGAGATATCGGGGAGAAAGGGTTGTTGGCTTTTCGTCGTTCGGTTTTCGTTGTCGGGATGTCCGCCCGTTCGCTTGCTCCTAATTCTGGAACAACCGGCTGTAAAGGAATCCGTGGAGGCCTTGTCCCGTCTCGACTGCCGGGGCCGTGCGGCGCGCCTCGAAGGGGTCGGCAAGGCGCGCCGCGTCTCCCAATTCGTCCATCACGGCTCCGGCGGCGCGCGCCTGCATGCCCTGGGCGACACGGGGGCCCACCAGTCCCAGGCGGACCGCGGCCGCGGCCTGGTCGCGCGCGATGCCGTGCAGGTAGAGCCGGCAGGTCTCGGCGGCATCCGCGCCGAGCAAGGCGAGGGCGCGCCCGAAGGCGATGGCGTAATGCAGCGGATATCCCGTGGCCGCGGCGCAGCGCGCGCGCAGCTCATCGAGTTCCGGGCGCGGGAACAGCCCGGCGAGCAGGTCGACGAAGGCGCGCGCCTGGCGATGCGATGCCGTGCGGATTCCGGCGTTCCAGATTCCCGCGTCCCACTCCCGATCGAGGGCGTCGAGGGCGTCCGCGTCGCGTGCCGCGCCGGCCGCGGCCACGAACGCGAGGTCGAAGGCCGCCGCTTGCGCGAGATAAGCGCGAAGATGCGCCTCCAGCGCCCGCGGCGTGGTGAAGGCCCCGGCGCGCGCCAAGGCCTCCAGTCCGTTGCTGTACGCGAACGCCCCGGTGGGAAGGGCGGAGTCGCCGAGCTGGAGGAGGAGGGACGGGGAAAGGCTCATGGGAAAATCAGAAATATGAAACCAGAAACGGGAAAGAACGCAAAGGAGAAGGACAGGCGCGCGGCTTCGGGCCCGCGTGGACGCGTAGTTGTCTTGCCGTGTTCCTTTCCGAATTCATATTTCCGATTTCTGATTTCAGAAAAGGTGGTACAACTGCGCCAGCGGCAGCGTCTCCGCAGGCTCGCAAGTCAATCTCTCGCCATCGGCATGCACCGCGTAGGTCTCCGCGTCCACCGTGATCTCCGGCAGCGCGTCGTTGAGCCGCATGTCCTTCTTGCCGATGTTCCGGCATCCCTTCACCGTGGCGACGCGCTTCGTCAGGCCGTACCCTTTCACCGCCTGCTCGCCCGCCGCGGAGGTGAAGGCGATGCACCCCATGCCCACGGCCGAGCCCAGCGCGCCGAACATGGGACGCGAATAATACGGCTGCGGGGTGGGGATGGAGGCGTTGGGATCGCCCATCTGCGCCTGGGCGATGATGCCGCCCTTGAGCACGAGCTCGGGCCTGATGCCGAAGAAGGCCGGCCTCCAGAGAACGAGGTCCGCCCACTTGCCCTCTTCCACCGAGCCCACTTCGTGCGAAACGCCGTGCGCGACGGCGGGATTGATCGTGTACTTGGCGATGTAGCGGCGGACCCGGAAATTGTCCGCTCCCGATCCGTCGTCCTCACGGAGCGCGCCGCGCTGTTCCTTCATCTTGTGGGCGGTCTGCCAGGTGCGGCAGACCACTTCCCCCATGCGCCCCATCGCCTGCGAATCCGAGGACATCATGGAAATCGCGCCAAGGTCGTGCAGGATGTCCTCGGCGGCGATGGTCTCGGCGCGGATGCGGCTCTCGGCGAAGGCCACGTCCTCGGGTATGCTGGGGTCGAGGTGGTGGCAGACCATCAGCATGTCGAGATGCTCGGCCAAGGTGTTGACCGTGAAGGGGCGCGTGGGATTGGTCGAGGAGGGCAGCACGTTCGGCAGTCCGCACACGCGGATGATGTCGGGCGCGTGCCCGCCCCCCGCGCCCTCGGTGTGGAAGCTGTGGATGACCCGCCCCTTGAACGCGGCGATGGTGGCCTCCACGAAGCCCGACTCGTTCAGCGTGTCGGTGTGGATGGCGACCTGCACGTCGTGGGCGTCGGCCACGGAGAGGCAGCAGTCGATGGCGGCGGGCGTCGTGCCCCAGTCCTCGTGCAGCTTCAGGCCGATGGCGCCGGCCTCGATCTGCTCCACGAGCCCCGAGGGCAACGACGAGTTGCCCTTCCCGAGGAAGCCGAAGTTGACGGGATAATGCTCGGTGGCCCGCAGCATCATCTCGATGTGCGTCGCGCCGGGTGTGCAGGTGGTGGCGTTGGTGCCGGTGGCCGGGCCGGTGCCGCCGCCGATCATGGTGGTGATGCCGGACGCGATCGCCTCGTCGGCCTGCTGCGGGCAGATGAAGTGGATGTGCGAGTCGATGCCGCCCGCGGTGAGGATCATGCCCTCGCCGGCGATCACCTCGGTGGTGGGGCCGACGACGAGGCGTGGATCGACCCCGTCCTGGATGTCGGGATTCCCCGACTTCCCGATGGCGCGGATGCGATGGTCCTTGACGCCCACGTCCGCCTTGTAGATGCCGGTATGGTCGATGACGAGCGCGTTGGTGATCAGGAGATCCACGGCTTCCCGCTGCGGTGTTCCCGCCTGTTGGCCCATGCCGTCGCGCAGGGTCTTTCCGCCGCCGAACTTGCTCTCCTCGCCCGGCACGGTGAAGTCCCGCTCGACGCGGACCCACAGGCCGGTGTCGCCGAGGCGCACCTTGTCGCCCAGGGTCGGCCCGTACATGTCGGCATAGGCGCGCCGGCCGATTTCGAGGCCGCCGGGATTGGCTTTCGCATCGCTCATGAGGCCGCCTTCGTCGAAAGGAACCCGGCCGCGGCCGCGCGCCGCGCCGCCTCCTCGGCATTGGGGCCGAAGGCGTCCCCCGCGATCAGCCCGTTGCCCCCATGCACGCGCCGCGCGCCACCCAAGGCGACCAGGCGGACGGTCTTGCGCTCGCCCGGCTCGAAGCGCACCGCGGTGCCGCTCGGGACGTCGAGCCGGAAGCCGGTGGCCGCCGCGCGATCGAAGCGCAGCGACGCGTTCGCCTCGAAGAAGGGATAATGCGAACCCACCTGCACGGGGCGATCGCCCATGTTGCTCACCTCGAGCACGATGCGCTCGCGTCCCTTGTTCAACACGATGGGCGGGCCGTCGCAGGCGATTTCGCCCGGCACGCGCGCCCGATCCATCGGCCGGTCAGGTTGACGACGCGTGTCCGGGTCCAATCCCGAACCGTAAAGCGCCAACGAAGGATCCCCCTCCTCGGCGCACACGGGCTCGTGCACGGTCACCAGCTTCGTCCCGTCCGGGAAGGTGCCTTCCACCTGCACCTCGGCGATCATTTCCGGGACGCCGTGCAGCACGTCGCGACGGCCGAGCAGGCGCTTTCCAAGGTCCATGAGGTCCGCCACGCTCCGTCCGTCGCGTATGAACTCGAGCAGTTGCGAGGCGATCAGCGCCACGGCCTCGGGATAGTTGAGCGCGACGCCGCGCCACAGGCGCTTCTGCGCGAGGGCGCCCGCCTGGTGGAGCATCAGCTTGTCGAGGTCGCGGGGGGAGAGGTGCATGGGGATCCTTTGCGGGCCGGGCGTTGACGGGGATCGTGAATCGTGGATCGTGGATTTTGATCAGTGAGCCCCGAAGGAATGCCGGGGGCTTGATGGATGCCTTGTCGCATTTGCCGCCATCCACGAACCACGATTCACGATCCACCTCGTTGTCGTCAATATTTCCTCTTCCAGAAATCGAATCCCAGCCAATCCGGTGAGCTTAGCAATCCGAACAGCCTCGCGACCAGCGGCTCGAGCGCGGCCCGGTCGCGGCCCAGGGCCCGCAACGAGAACCCCCTGTCCTCGCGGGTCGACAATCCGGCCAGCATGCCGCCGGCCATCCATCGCGGGGTTTCCTCCCGCCCGCGGGTTCGTTCCTCCAGGCAGTTTTTCAATCCGTCGCGCAAGCCTTCCCAACCCGGGCCCATGCCGTGCACGGCCAGCAGGGCGGCGTGCCCCGCCATCGCGCCGTCCGGATCCCGCGCTTCCGGCTCGAGGCGGACCCCTTCGACCAAGAGGGGATTCCCGCCCGGATCCTCCACCCGGGTGGAGCTTTCGTATTCCCCGAAGGCGAACCTTTCCCCGCGGTCGAGGCGTCCGGCGACCATCCAATCGATTATTACAAGGCGGCCTCCCGGATGCAGGATCCAATGCTGGCATTGGCGGAAACGCGCGCCCGCATACGGAACGACCGGATCTCCGCCGCATACAGCAAGGCCGTCCGCATAAACCGTGCCACGGATGGCCTGTCGGGTGGTCGCGCCGTCGGGGCACGGAAGCACCCGCGTGTTGGCCTGGGGCGCGAAGAGCAGGGTCGCGTTCGGGCCGCATTCGACGGAAAACCGGTAATCGTCTCCTTCCAGCATGCCTCCCCCCAAGGCGCTGCTGACGGCCACGGCGGAGCGGGTGCCGGAGTCGGGGTGCACGAAGCGCACGGGCGGCATCGCCCGGCTGCGCACCAGGCGCGTGCGACCCGAGACGAGGCTGGCGGTCAGCGCATTTTCCGACAATCGATTGCCAATCAGGTTCAATTTCGGTTCCGCTGTGACAATTGAAGACAAAATCATTCGGTTTGGCGAAGCTCCAGGCCTGAAGATAGCGACCCGGAACGAAAAATCCGCCGGGCCATCGGTTGGATGCTTCGCCATGCGCACAAAGCGGGCCATCCCGGGGCCGCACAATCCTCACGGGGACATGGCACCCTTCTTGCTTTTCCGCCGGCAAGGGATGGTCATCCCCAACAAGGAGACGGTATGCGTATGAATTGGATCAAAAAAGGGTGGATGCTCGGCGCCGCGATGACGCTGGGCGTCGCGGGACAATCGGCGCAAGCCCAAGGCACCGTGAAGGTCGGCGTGCTGCACTCGCTGAGCGGCACCATGGCGATCTCGGAGACGTCGCTCAAGGACGTCG
>CBFGVC010000057.1:0-11776 GCA_965652255.1 uncultured Fibrobacteria bacterium
GCACCGCCCCCCGACCCGCGATTCCGACGCAACGGGGCCGACTCACGACCTCGGGACCTCAGGGTCTGGAGGCGGGAAAAAACTCCTCGAGCGCGAGCGCGTCCCAAGCCGCGTGGGCGAGCAGCAAGCGTCCCATCGAGGTCGGGCGCAAGGGACTGACGTGCAGCGCTCGCTTCTCCCCCGCACCCCGGCGGTGCGCCTCGAGGAAGGCGCGCACGGGCGCGTCGAGGTCGGTCACGCGCAGGCGCGGCCCGGCCTGGTTCCCGAGCGCGGCGAGTCCCGCGTTGAATTCCGCGGCGGCGGGCCGGAATTCCTCCGGCAGGAAGGCCGTGCACAGCGACGACACCGCGATGCGCGCCTGCGTCTTGAGGACGAGCAGCTGGGCCAGCTCGCCCAGCTTGCCCAGCGAGCGATCAGGGTCGCCGCCGCGCAGCAAATCCGCATGGCCCACGCAGAGCAGCACGAAGTCGGGAGCCTTGCCGATGAGCGCCGGGGCCTCGCGCAGGGCGGCTTCGGAGGTCATTTCCTCCTCGCCGCGCAGGAACGCGCGGAACGACGCCGCGGGATGGCGCAATGTCAGGAGCTCGACGAGCGTTTCGCCGTACCCTTCCTGCGGGCACAGCACGCCGTCGCCGCAGAACACGAGATTCTTCACGCACACTCCCGCGAAACCGTGGATCGACGCGTGCCGGGATTGGTGGGCCCACTCCGGCTTGAACGGAGGACCTGACGATTATGAGTCGCCTGCTCTAACCAACTGAGCTATGGGCCCCCGGGGGAAAGGTAGGAACAGGGGGGCATCCTCGCGGGAGTGCCCTGCCGGTTCGGGATTCTTTCGGGGCCGCGCTCCGGAGGGTTCGGGAAACGCGGAGCGTGTTCACTGTCGCATTGTTCCATTGCGGCATTGTCCCCTTCCGAACCTACTTTTACCCGCATGTCCTTTGACTTGTACTGGAAACTCCTCGGCCTTCCGCTCTCGCGGCTCAAGGGTTTCGTGACGGATGCGATTCCATTCTCGGTCGTGGAGGTTTCGTTGTGGATGGGCGCGGGGGCCACGCTGTGGTTCCTGCTCTCGCTCGGGATCCGTCGCGGCCCGCTGCGGAACCGGCGCTTGCGCCTCTTCGCCTTCCTGCTCGGCCCGGCTTTTCTCCTGGCCTTGGGCCTGGGACAGGGCGCTTTCCCCTGGAGCCTCGCGCCCACCGCCCTGCGCGAGCCGCTCTCCGAGCGGCTGGGAGGACCCGAACTTCCCGAGGAGGCGTTCCGGGAATGGGTCGCGCTTTATGAAAAAGACCTGCGGGAGCGCGCGGCGGCGCCGGGCGCGTGGGAGGGCTTCCAGGCGATGACCGAACGCGAGGTGCTCGCGGGCTGCGACACCGCGCTCGACCGCGCGCTCGCCTTCTTCGACCTGCCGCCCGGGCGCACGGTACGCGCCTACAAGGACATGGGACCGTGGACCTCCACGCTGGGAATCCTTTATGGCGGGCCCGCCTTCCACGACCCGTTCTTCTCCGAGATCGGCATCATCACGCGCGAGGATTATCCCACGCCGCATTACTGGCGCCTGATCGCGGCCTGCCACGAGGCGGCCCACGCCAAGGGGTTCACGCGCGAGATGGACGCCGAAATCCTCACCCACTTGGCCCTGCTCGGCATCGATGACCCGCGCTTTCGAATCCTTTCCCGCATCCACTTCCTCCGCAAGACGGGAGTGAAGGTGGACTGGCCCGACAGCGTGATCGCCGACGCGCGCCGCGCGGCGCGCGATCGCGAGGTCGCGGAAGCCGGCCGCCCCGTGCTGATGCGGGTGAAAAGCCTGTTGACGGGCACCCCCCTGCAGAACTCCGGGACGAAATACGGCTTCAGGGCGGCGGATGAAGCCTGGGATCCGTTCCACCCCTTCTTCTCCACGATCCACGACGCGCATACCCGTCACCACGAAGACGAAACCTACGAGCCATGAAGAAAGCGCGAAACGGACGCAAGCCGCGCGGCTTGGGACTGCCTCCGCAGCCGCGCCCGGAGTATCCCGTGGACGAGGAGCTCGACCTCCACGGCATGGCCGTGGACGAAGCGCTCGCCGCCACCGAAGCCTTGTTGCGGCGCCATCGCGCGGGCGCGACGGTGCGCCTCATCCACGGGCACAGCAACCGCGGCCCCGATTCGATCCGCACGCGGGTGCGAACCGCCCTCGAAAGCATCTGGCGAAGCCGCGTGAAGCGCTTCCGGACCGACTTCCACAACCCGGGAGCGACGCTGGTTGAAATCGGAGGGTAGAGGGTGGAAGGTGGAGGGTGGAAAAACGAAGTCCTTCGCAGCCCGGCCTTCGTCGACAGTGGACGACAGGGGTGAACGGCAGGAACTCCGAACGACAGGGTTTCGGGGTCCACACATGATGGCGGGCCCCAGTCCGCCCTGAGGTTCCTCCACCTTCGACTTCCCCCGCCCATCCCCCCTCCCCCTCCAAATGGTTAAATTGTCCCGCCATATCCTTTGAACGGAATCTGCATGGCCTTCAAGACCAACATCCTCTGCATCGGAGCCGGCTACGTGGGCGGCCCCACCATGGCGATGATCGCCCGCAAGTGCCCCGACTGCAAGGTCACCGTGGTGGACATCAACAAGGCCCGCATCGACGCCTGGAACAGCGCCGACATCCCGATCTACGAACCGGGACTGGATGAGCTGGTGCAGGCCGCGCGCGGGAAGAACCTCTTCTTCTCCACCGACGTGGACGCGGGCATTCGCGAGGCCGACATCATCTTCGTGTCGGTGAACACGCCCACCAAGACCTTCGGCGAAGGGGCCGGCAAGGCCGCCGACCTGCAGTATTGGGAAAAGACCGCGCGGCAGATCCTGGCGAACTCCGACCGCGGCAAGATCATCGTCGAGAAATCCACGCTGCCCGTGCGCACCGCGGAGGCCATGGAACGCATCCTCAACGCCAACGACAAGGGGCTCCGCTTCGACGTGCTGTCGAACCCCGAGTTCCTCGCCGAGGGCACGGCGGTGAAGGACCTCGAGAATCCCGACCGCGTGCTGATCGGCTCCCGGGAAACGGCCGAAGGCCTCGCCGCGCGCAAGGCGCTGGTGGACGTGTACGCCCAGTGGGTCCCGCGCGACCGCATCATCGAGTCGAACGTGTGGAGCGCGGAGCTCTCGAAGCTCGTCGCCAACGCCTTCCTGGCCCAGCGCGTTTCGTCGATCAACAGCATCTCGGCCCTGTGCGAAAAAACCGAGGCGGACGTGGGCGAGGTCGCCTACGCCATCGGCACCGACAGCCGCATCGGCCCCAAGTTCCTCAAGGCGAGCGTGGGCTTCGGCGGCTCGTGCTTCAAGAAGGACATCCTGAACCTCGTGTACATCTGCCAGACCTACGGGCTGCACGAGGTGGCCGACTACTGGGAGTCGGTGGTGAAGCTGAACGACTGGCAGCAGGCCCGCTTCGTGAAGACGATCCTGTCGAGCATGTTCAACACCGTCGCGGGCAAGCGCATCGCGGTGCTCGGCTTCGCCTTCAAGGCCGACACCGGCGACACGCGCGAGTCGCCGGCCATCTCGGTGGTCAAGGGGCTGCTCGAGGAGCGCGCGAACGTGGTGGTGAGCGACCCGAAGGCGCTGGGGAACGCGAAGGCCGACCTGGGCGCCCTCGCCGACCGCGTGGTCTTCGAGCCCGACCCCTACAAGGCCGCCGAGGGCGCCCAGGCCATCGCCGTGCTGACGGAGTGGAAGCTCTACAAGGACCTCGACTACGCCCGCGTGCTGAAGTCGATGAAGGACCCGGCATTCATCTTCGACGGCCGGAACATCCTCGACCACAAGAAGCTCTTCGACATGGGCTTCAACGTCTTCGCCATCGGCAAGGCGCCGCTGCGCAGGTTCTGAGCGCGGGCGCCGGCCTCACTCCCGCCGGAACCGGTCGAACGTCCCCACCGCGGCCCGGCCTTCCTCGCCCATGTCGCGCGTGAATTCGTTCACATATAACGCGACGTGGGCCCGCAACACCTCCGGGCTCATGTCCTGGGCGTGCCGGGCGCACAGTTCCATGGCCTCGCCCTCGTGGGCCCACGCCCAGTCGAGGCTGGCGCGCACGGCCGATTCGATTTCGGAAACGGCGGGAATGCCGGGGGCCTCCTTGCGGACCAACGCTCCCAAGGGGATGGGACTTCCCGTCTTCTCCTCCCAGTGCGCGCCGAGGTCGCGCACGAGGCGCAACCCGTCGCGCGCGTAGGTGAAGCGCATCTCGTGAATGACCACGCCTTGCGCCTGGGCGTCCATCCGCAGCTCCCGGTACAGCGCGTCGAAGGGCAGGAAACGCTTTCGCAAGGGGCGGCCTGCCCAAAAGTCGAGCAGGAAGTTCGCCGTGGTGCGGGCGCCGGGCACGAGCACCTCCCGCTCCGGATCCCATTCCGCGCCGCCGGTGAGCAAAAGCGGCCCGCAACCGCGCCCGAGCGCGCCGCCGCAGGAAAGCGACGCGTACCCCGCGCCGTCGGGAGCCCGTAGCGCCGGAACGTTGGCCCAGCTCACCTTGAGGAGGTCCCCATCCCCTGCGATCGCCCGCGCGTTCAGCGTCTCCACGTCGTCGAAGGAGAATTCGGAAGCGGGCGCGGGCGTCTTCCCCAGCATCCAACCTGAAAAGATGAAGACATCGTTGGGGCAGGGCGAGATGCCGACGCGCATCATGCCTTCCTTCCTTCGGCCACGAGGCCCGCGCGCGCCGACGCCCAGAACGCGCGCAACGAGTCGAGGGCGCGGCGGACGTTTTCCTCGCGCATGTCGCGCCGCGCCGCCACATTGCTGATCGCGCGGACCTCCACGACGGGTATCCCACGATCCCGCCCGGCGAGGGCGAAGGCGGCCCCCTCCATGCCCTCGAAGTCCGCGCCGAAGAGCCGCCGGCGAACGGATCCCGCCTCATCGGTACCCGTGCACGCGTTCACGGTGGCGCCGCGCCCGCGCTTGATTCCCGGAGCCGCGAACGCCCAATCCGGAACGACGAGGGGCAGCGGCGCGCGCAGCGAGTCGTCGGCGAAGGGAAACTCCCCGAGTGGCGCGAAACCCGGAGCTTCGGGTAGCTCCATGCCCAAGTCCGCGAACACCTCGGATTCTCCCGCCACCACGTCGCCGATCCCGAGGCCGCTCTCCGGGTACGCGCCCGCGATGCCGGTGTCGACGAGCAGTCCCGGACGAAAGCGGTCAAGCAGGGGAAGCAACCGAAGCAAGGTGACCGGGATACCGACACCGGTGACGGCGACGATTCCTCCGGGGACTTTCCATGCCCGGCCCGCTTCGAGAACCTCGGCGTCCCCGAGACCGAAAGTCGCGATCTCCGCTTCGGTGGCGGCGCAAAGGAGGAAGGAGGTCACGGGAGGCCCCTCGGGCGACGCAGGGGGTTGAATGCGAAGTGCGAAATGCGAAATGATGAATGAAAGCAAAACACAGGCCAGCCCACGCACCCAACATGCGTTTCCTGTCGTTCATTCCGCATTTCGCATTCCTCATTTCGCATTTTCAATCTTCTCCCATCGAATCTCGCCTTCGAACCTTTCGGCATCCTCCGCGTCCCACTCCGAGGGCAAGGGATTCTGGCAACTGGCGGAAGCCGCGGCGAGCGCCGCGGAGGCGGCGGCGCGAGCGGAAAGCCCGCGAAGGATCCCGTCCGTCAGGATGGCCGTCGCGGTATCCCCCGCCCCGATGGGGTTCAAGGGACGCCGCAACTCGGGAAAGCGGGCGAATCCCGCATCGGGATGATTCCGGATCTCCGCTCCCGAGGAATGCGTCATCAGCGCCGGCCGTTTCGGGGCATGGCGCCAGACCGCGCGCGCGAGCCCGTTGTATTCGTGCATGTTGAGCTTCACCCACGAAATGCGGGGGACGATTTCGGGCGCGAGGCCTTGAACCGAATCCCAGACGAGCAGCGGAGCCGAAATCCGCTCCACGATGCGCGCGTAAATGCCTTCGTCGATCCCTTCGGGAATGCTGCCGCAGACGACCAGCGCGTCGAAGCGCTCACCCGAAGAGACGCGGGCGAGCAACGCGTCGGCGACGGAAGCTCCGTGTTCTTCGCCGACACGGAACGGCGCGATCACCTCATCCGCTCCACCCTCGCGCAGCAAGGTGACGCACGTCCGCGTCTCGCCCCCGGCCCAGGCCTCGAGGCTGCGGACTCCGAAGGCCTCGCACGAGGCAAGCACGCGACGCCCGTTCTCCCCGGCGAGGACTTGCAGGAGCGAAACCTCGTGCCCGCGGCGCGCGAGGACCTTGGCCGCGTTGAGGCCCTTGCCGCTCCCGAGGCTCCAGAACGCCTCCGCGCGGATCACCCCGCCCGCGGGGATCGCGGGCAAACGGAAGACCTGCTGCCAGGCGGGATTGAGCCCGACCACGAGGATTTTCGCCACGAGGCAAAACTAGGATTTCCGTCCTCCCGCGGTTATTATGAAAGGCGATGCCGCAGGCGAAACCCCTCCCAGACCTCGCCCTTCCCGACCTCGCAATGGGCACGCGCTTCCCCGCGCGGATGCTCAACGCCTTCCCCGCCGCCTGGAAGCGCCGCCACCTGATCCGGCAAAGCGGCGGGGAGAATGAACCCGAGGGCTTCGGATTCACGGAACGTCTCCGCGCCGCCCGCAAGCTCCTCATAGCCTGGCCGGCCGACCCGGTCGAAATCCTCATGGCCTATCCCGCCGCGCGCGCGCTGGTCGAGGTGCTGCCGCCCGGTTCGGAATGCGTGCATTTGTGCGAGGCCTCCACCTCCGCGCTGGTGCAGGGCCTCTTCCCCAACGCGGTGCTCGAGTGGCGTGCCGGCGCGCTGGCGTGGCACGATCCCCCCGCGCGCGCGCTGGTGGCGAACCTGCGCGCCTTCCATCCCGAGATCACGGTCGTCTTCTCGCAGGCTCCTTATCCTTCCATCCTTCAGGCGGCGCTGCGCGCCTCGGGCGCGCGCATCCGCGTGGGCTGGGAGGGCTCCCTGTCGGCGCCCTTCGCCAACGCGCGCCTCAAGCCCGACCGGGCGACGCCGCTGGCGGCGCGCTTCTTCGCCGGGCTCGACCTTTGGAACTACGCGGGCTTCGCGCCCCGGCGCCGGTGGACCCACCTCGCGCCGGACACCGTCCGTCACGACGCGGCGTTGCGGGAGTGGGAGGCCAAGCGCGCCACGCCCGAGACCACCTGGCTGTTCGTGCAGGATGCCTCGCGCGTCGAGGCCTTGGACGGCGACTTGTACCAGGAACTTCATCGGCGCATCTCCGTCCGGGAGGAGGGGCGCTTCACGCTGGGCGCGGTGCTGTGGAACCCGGTCATGAAGCCGATCTCGCGCCAAGGCGCGTGGCTGGACGCGCCGGTGTTCAACGAAACCGACTTCTCTTCCTTCCTCGCCGCGGTCGACGGCGCGCGCGGGGCGATCGGGTTCCACAGCTTCGCGCTGCACTTCGCCTCGCTCATCGAAACGCGCGTGGTGGCCTTGCTCGATCCTTCGGAGTCGCTGTACGACGCGACGGGACTTAATCCGATGTTCGAGGTGGAGTGGGTCTGAAGACTTCTGTCGCTGTCGAAGCTTCGTGGGTTCGGGATTCTTTCGGCGTCGAAGCTTCGCGGGTTCGGGATCCTTTCGGCGTCGAAGCTTCGCGGGTTCGGGATCCTTTCGGCGTCGAAGCTTCGCGGGTTCGGGATTCTTTCGGCGTCGAAGCTTCGCGGGATTCTGCGGAATCGGTTCGCTGTCGCTTAAGTCTTTGAGGTCGAATTACCTCACCCCACCCCCGGCGCCTTTGGCGCTACCCCTCCCCTCTCCGCGAATGCGATCAAAAATTTTGGTCGCCACTCGCGGAGAGGGGAGGGGGCGTGAGTTTTTCTTTTGAACTTCGGGGTAAAAGACTGGGGGGTGAGGCGCGCAGCGACGAAGCTTCGCCGCCGAAGGAATCCCGAACCATCCCAAGTACTGACCCCGAAGAATCCCAAACCAACGAAGCTTCGCTCCCCCCTCTCCATCCTCGCGCAGCGTTGGATGGAGAGGGGCCGGGGGTGAGGCGCGTAGCGACGAAGCTTCGCCCCGAAGCTACAAGTACTTCCCCCCGCCCCTCGCCTCCCCCACCTTCCTCACCAGCTCCTTGAGCCGCGGCGCGTGCGACTTGGGCACGACCAGCGTCACGCCTCCGTGCTGCACGATGAGCAGGTCCCTCACGCCGAAGGCGGCGATGAGGCCCGAGTCGGAGAAGGCGGTCACGCCCGAGGAGTCGAGCAGCACGGCCTCCCCGATCGCGCGATTGCCGTCGGCGTCGGGGGCGTTGCGGCGATCGAGCGCGCTCCATGCGCCGATGTCGTCCCACGCGAACTCCGGGATCACCATGCGGATGCGATCCGCCTTCTCGAGGATGCCGTAGTCGACGGAGATGTCGGGAATGGCCGCGTAGATCTTCTTGAGCTTCGCCGCGAAGGCGGGCTTCCTCGGGTCGAGGTCTCCCGCCTTCTCGAAGGCTTCCGCGGTGGCCGGAAGGTGGCGGCGGAACTGCTCCCACAAATAATCGACCCGCCAGGCGAACATGCCGCTGTTCCAGAAGTGGCGGCCCGAGGCGACGAAGGAGGCGGCCGTTTCGGCCGAAGGCTTCTCGTGAAATCCCTTGACATCGAGCACCGGCAGGTCGCGAACCCGGGTTCCACCCGGCAGCGCCTCGACGTAGCCGTATCCCGTCTCGGCGCGCATCGGCTTGATCCCGAAGGTGACGAGGCAGTCGCCCGCCGCCGCCACGGCGGCGGCGGCCTTCATCGCGCGGGCGAATTCCCTCGCCGGGCCGATGGCGTGGTCGGCCGTGAGCACGAGCATCACGCCCTTCGGGTCGACCCGCTGGATCAGCCGCGCGGCCAAGGCCACGGCGGCGGCCGTGTTGCGGCCCACCGGCTCGGCCACGGTGATCACGTTCTTCATTCCCCGGGTCTTCGCCTTCACCGGCTTCTCGAGGTTCGAGCTCACGACGAGGCGCGCGGGCGCGGTGCGCCCCAGCGCGCGGATGTTGGCGAGCGTGTCCTCGAGCATGGAGCGACGCGTGACAAGGGGCAAAAGCTGCTTGGGGTGGCTCGCGTTGCTGTAGGGCCAGAACCTCTCGCCCTTGCCCCCGGCCATCACCACGGGATGAATCATCGTCGCCTTCCCCCGGTTCCCCGGAACCCGGTGACCGCACCGGAACCCCGAAAATTACTCGATTCACGAAAGATCCCCCCAAAAACGCGCCCCCCCTCCGGCGGGTTGGTGTTATTATGACAAAACACCCCGCGCCAGCGGGCAGGACGGAAACCCGCTTTTTGACAGGACGGCGGGGCAGGGAGGACCGGATGATTGCCCCGTATTACGGCAAAGGGAGCGGCGGGCACGTGGATTTCCACATGCACTCCACCCTTTCGGACGGGCGGCTTTCCGTGCGCGACCTGATCGATTACTGCGTCGAGCAGGGCCTTTCGGCCATCGCCATCACCGACCACGACAACATCGACGCCTACCTCGAGGGGCGGGAATACGCCGAGGAGGCCGGGATCGGCTTCATTCCCGGGGTCGAGATCAGCTCCTCGTGGAAAGGCCACGACATCCACATCCTCGGCTACCTGTTCGAGCCCACGCACCTGGGGTTGAACCGCACCTTGGTCTCGCTGCGCGAGAAGCGCCGCGAGCGGGCGCGCCGCATCGTCGCCCGCCTCGCCGAACTGGGCGTGGAGCTGAACTACGACAAGCTGGCCGAGCGCACGCACGGAGGCAGCATCGGCCGCGCGCACATCGCCGCGGCGATGGTCGAGGAGGAATACGTTCCCAGCTTCCAGGAGGCCTTCGCGCGCTATCTCGGAAACGGAAACTCCTTCATGGAGGGGCTCGAAAGCGCCAAGCTCACGCCCGAGGACGCCATCCGCCTCATCCGCGACGCGGGCGGCGTCGCCGTGCTGGCCCACCCGGGCCGCACCGCGCAGGACGACCTCATCGGAACCATGGTGGAGCAAGGCCTGCAAGGCATCGAGACCTGGTGCCACAGCCACACGCCTTCGACCTACCGGCGCTACAAGGACGTGGCCAAGCGCTACGGACTGCTCTGCTCCGGCGGCGCCGACTTCCACGTGCGCCGCGACGACGACCGCTTCGCCCCCGGCAGTTTGCGCATTCCCGGCGAAGTGCTCGACAAGATCCGGGAGGCGAAGGAAAAGGCGTGACGGGGGGTTCTTTCGGAATCGTTTGTTCCCCGGTTCGGGATTCTTCGAAATCATTCCTTCCTGGGTTCGGGATTCTGTCGGGATCATTCGTTCCCGGGTTCGGGATTCTCCGGGGTTAGTTCCTTGGATGGTTTGGGATTCTTCGAAATCATTCGTTCCCGCTCCTTCGCGGATCGGTTCTTTTGGGTTCCCGATTGACACCGGCAGTTGAAAATTCCCGAATGCTGTTCTGCCTCGTTGCGGGTTGACGGCGTAGCTCCCCTGCCCGACCCTTTCCCCGCCACCAGCCACGGCGGATCCACCGCAACTTTCCCCGTCCTCCACCGACGACGCTTTTCGCGAAAAAATCCCCCATTTTCCCCGTTTTTCCCGTGTAATTGACCTCCAGTGACAATGGGTTTACATTGCGCAACGTCGAATGCCTCCCCTCCCGGTCGCGCGCACGCGGGGCCGGCTGGCGTTCAACCGACCGGAAACGGTGTAATAATGCGGAAGACACGCAAGGTGCCGACCTTCACGGCCGTTTTCTCGCGACTGCTGCGCCTGTCGCCCGAGAAAGATTACCTGCTGCACGTGCAGTGGCAGGAAAAAAGTCGTTCGGTTTCCCGTCCGGTTTCTCCTTACCTCGTTCGAGCACTCGCCGGCGTCGCCGGCGTGCTGATTCTCGGCCTGGGCTTCGCCGCCTGGGAAGCGGGAGCCTGGATCGTCAACAATGCCCGCTATCACGTGGCCGCGGGACGCCACGCCATCCACCTCGACAAGCTGGCGGGCATCCGCGGCGAATTGAAGGCCGTCGAGTCGTCGCTCGACTTCGCCTCGCGGCAGGAGCAGCGCATGCGCGCGCTCTACGGCATCAACTATCCGCTCTCCTCGCCCGAAGCCTTCGGCGTCGGTGGCCGCTCGTATCCGGAGGGGAGCGACGCGGAACTGTCGCAGGGGCTGCAGGAGCATCTTTTCCACGCCGAGCTGAAGGGCCGCCAGTTGCATGGCCGCATCGGCCATACCTTGCGGAACTTCCACCAGATCAAGGAATTCGTCGACTACCGGCACTTCCTCTGGGATCACACTCCCTCGGTGCTGCCCGCCTTCGGAAACCTGAGCAGCGGATTCGGGTACCGTGTCCACCCGGTGAGCGGCCGTTACGCCATGCACAAGGGCATCGACATCTCCGGCGGCCGCTGGACGCCGGTGTACGCCACCGCCAACGGCGTGGTCACCGTTTCCCAACGGGAAGGCGGCTACGGGAACCTCGTGGTCATCGACCACGGCAACGGCTACAAGACCAAATACGGTCACCTCAACCGCATCTCGGTCCGCAAGGGCGAGATCGTCAAGCGCTTCGACCGGATCGGCTACATGGGGGCCACCGGAACCGCCACCGGGGTGCACGTGCACTACGAGGTGCTTCGCGACGGGATCGCCCTCAACCCGCAGCGGTTCATCCTGCCCTCGGGCATCGTCGTCGACTGACCGGCTCGCCCGGAAAGCGCGAAAAAGCAGCCGAAAAAAAGCCTCCGGGATTCCGGAGGCTTTTTTTCATGAGGGTTCAAGTGGTGGGCACTGAAGGGGTTGAACCTTCGACCCGCTGATTAAGAGT
>CBFGVC010000058.1:0-11739 GCA_965652255.1 uncultured Fibrobacteria bacterium
GAGCGGGATCTGCCACATCGAGGCTTGCTGGCAGTACCGGCCCTTGCCGGACGCCGCGCCCCACCGCCTCGCCGTGCAATTCCGGTTCCGGCCGGCTTAGGCGCGCCGGTCAGCGAAGAACTCCCCGGCGCCAGTCCGGCCCGCAGAGAAGACCCCCCACGTCCGAAATATCAGGCGGGAATGGATCTTCCCGTCACCCGTCACCCGACACCCGACTCCCTACTCTCCCCTCTCCTTCTTCAGTTCCGCCACCACCTTCGGGTCGATCTGGATGTGCAGCTCCTTCAGCTGCTTGTCCATGACCTCCGAGGGCGCGAGCATCATGAGGTCCTGCGCGCGCTGGTTCATGGGGAAGGCGATCACCTCGCGGATGCTCTCCTCCTGCGCCAGCAGCATCACCATGCGGTCCACTCCCGGGGCGATGCCGCCGTGGGGAGGCGCGCCCAGCTTGAAGGCGTTGATCATGCCGCCGAACTTCCTGTCCACCACCTCGGGGCCGTAACCGGCGATCTCGAAGGCCTTGTACATGATCTCGGGCTTGTGATTCCGGATCGCGCCGGAGGAGAGCTCGATGCCGTTGCAGACGATGTCGTACTGGTAGGCGAGGATGTCCAGCGGATCCTT
The DNA here is from genome assembly GCA_965652255.1 of uncultured Fibrobacteria bacterium. GTDB lineage: Bacteria > Fibrobacterota > Fibrobacteria > UBA11236 > UBA11236 > UBA11236. The sequence goes on from CBFGVC010000058.1 coordinate 625, forward strand.
GGTCAGGAGCGCCTCCATGCCGCCCTGCGGCATGGAGAAGGGATTGTGCGAGAATTCGACCTTCTTCGCCTCCTCGTCGTACTCGAACATGGGGAAGTCCACGATCCAGCAGAAGCGGAACACGTCCTTCTCAACGCGGTCGAGGTCGCGGCCCAGCTTCACGCGGATGAGGCCGGCGATCTTCGCGGCCGTCGCTTCCTTGTCGCAGACGAAGAACACCGCGTCGCCGGGCTCCGCGCCGCACTGCGCGCGAAGCGCTTCCATCTGCTCCGGCGAGAGAAACTTGGCGATGGGACCCTTGACCCCGTCGGGATTATACACGAGGTAGGCCAGGCCCTTGGCGCCCACGGACTGGGCGAAGTCGCCCAGCTTGTCGTAAAAGCTGCGGGGCTGACCCGCGATGTCCTTCACGGGAATGGCGCGCACCACGGCGCCCGTCTTCACAGCGTTCGCGAAGGCGGCGAAGCCGCTGTCGCGGAAGATGTCCGAAACGTCGCGGATCTCGATGGGGATGCGCAGGTCGGGCTTGTCGCTGCCGTACTTCAGCATCGCCTCGCGGTAGGGCACGCGCACGAAGGGCGCGGGACCCTTGCCGTCGTCGATCCTCCAGTCGGAGAACTCGGCGAAGGTGCCGTAGACGACCTTCTCCACCGCCTCGAACACGTCGTCCTGGGTGACGTAGCTCATCTCGATGTCGAGCTGGTAGAATTCGCCGGGCGAGCGGTCGGCGCGCGCGTCCTCGTCGCGGAAGCAGGGCGCGATCTGGAAGTAGCGGTCGAAGCCCGCCACCATCAGCAGCTGCTTGAATTGCTGCGGGGCCTGGGGCAGCGCGTAGAAGCGCCCCGGATGCAGGCGGCTGGGCACGAGGAAGTCGCGCGCGCCCTCGGGCGAACTCGAGGTGAGGATGGGGGTCTGGAACTCCATGAACCCCGCCTCCGTCATGCGGCGGCGCAGCGAGGCGATGATTTGCGCGCGCAGGACGACGTTCCTGTGAAGCTTCTCGCGGCGCAGGTCGAGGAATCGGTACTTGAGGCGCAACTCCTCCGGGCCGCCGTCCTTGTCGTCGACCAGGAAAGGCAACGGCGCTGCGACGGACTGGACCACCAGCTCGTCCACCACGATTTCGATCTCGCCGGTCGGCATCGCGGGGTTGACGGTGTTCCCCTCGCGGGCGATGACGTGGCCGGTGATGGTGATGACGCTCTCGTACTTGAGGTGGGTGGCGGCCTCGAAGAAGTCGCGTTCCGGGTGGAACACCAGCTGGATCACGCCGTAATGGTCGCGAAGGTCGATGAAGAGGAAGCGGCCGTGGTCGCGGCGGCGGAACACCCAGCCCGAGAGGCGGACCGTTTGGCCGACGTGTTCCTGGCGAAGCTGGCCGCAGGTATGGGAGCGATAGGCGTGCATGCTTGGATTCCGGGGAATTTGAGGGGGGAAATTTAGTTGCCGGGAGTCGGGAGTCGGGAGTCCGGGAGTTAAAACTCCCGTGAAACCGGGGGTTTTTCGCATTTTCAGCTTTTTTGTTAAATCCTGATCGTGGCCAGATTCCTTCCCGGGAGCGTTGGAAGCCCTCGGACTCCCCCGACACCCGACTCCCGACAGCCGACCCCATGAAACTCCTCGACATCCTCGGCTGGGAAAGCCTGCTCATCCTGGGGCTAATCGTGGTGAACGGCCTGCTTTCGCTGGCGGAAATCGCGCTCGTTTCGAGTCGCAGGTCGCGGCTGCAGCATCTCGCCGAATCCGGCGACGCCAAGGCCCGCAAGGCGCTCGAGGTGCTGGCGACTCCGGGACGATTCCTCGTCACCGTGGTCATCGGCGTGAACATCACCGCCATGTTGGCGGGCGCCTACGCCGGCGCCGCGGTGACTCCGCGCCTGCGCGAAGCGCTGTCGGCCGTCCCTTGGCTGGCGCCATACGCGCAGGGCTTGGCGCTGACGGGGGTGGTGGTGGTGCTCACCTACGTGCAAATCCTGCTGGGCGAACTGCTGCCCAAGACGCTCGCGCTTCGCCATCCCGAACCGCTGGCCCGCCACGTCGCCCGCCCCATGTCGGGCCTTGGGACGCTCGTGTGGCCGGTGGGCGCCTTCCTGAACGCCTCGGTCGAGGCCGTATTGAGGCTTTTCGGCTCCCGGCCTCCCGCCGATCCCTCGGCGATCACCAGCGAGGAAATCGCCGTGATGGTGGCGCAAGGCGCGCGGGAGGGCGTGTTTCACGCCAGCCAGCACGAGATGATGGGCGGGGTTATCGAGATGGGAGAACGCCGCATCACCACCATCATGACGCCGCGGCCCGACATCGCCTGGCTCGACGCGGAGGACGACGTGGTGGCGGTGCGCGCGGCCCTGGCCGCGCATCCTTATTCGCGCTTTCCGGTATGCCGCGGCGGCTTCGACGACGTCGTGGGCATCGTGCACGCCAAGGACCTTCTGGCCCGAAACCTGGCCGGGGAGCCCTTCGACCTCGCCGCCTTGGCGAAGCCTGCCCCCGTGATCCCCGACTCGGTTCCCGTGCTCAAGGCCTTGGAGGCCTTCCGCGCCTCGGGCGAGAGCATGGCCTTCGTCTCCGACGAATACGGCAGCATCCTCGGCCTCGTCACCTTGGACGACGTGATGCAAAGCATCCTGGGCGACGCGCTCGCGCTTCGCCCGGGCGACGCGCCCCGCGCGGAGCCGGAGGAAGAGCCCGACGCCGTGCGTCGCCTCGACGGCTCATGGCTGGTGGACGGCACCAAGCCCCTCGTCGAGGTGGAGGAACTTCTGGAGGACGACTCCGCCTTCTCCGAGGAGGACGAGGAGAATTACCAAAGCCTGGGGGGATTCGTGATGGGGCGGCTCGACCGCATTCCACGCTCCGGGGATGTCTTCGAGAGCGCGGGCTGGCGCTACGAGGTGATGGACATGGACGACAAGCGGGTGGACAAGGTGATGATTTCGAGATCGGAAATCGGAATTCAGAAATCAGAAACCTGAAGGCGCGCCCTCTGCTTGGCTTTCTTTCCTATTTCATATTTCCGATTTCATATTTTCCCTTCATGCTCAAATTCCACGGCTACAAGAAGTGCTCCACCTGCCGCAAGGCGGAAAAGGCCCTCGAAAAGGCCGGAGTCGCCTTCGACTTCAGCGACATCACCCTCGCGCCCCCCTCGAAGGCCGAGCTGCAGCGCGTGCTCGCGCTCACGGGCCTGCCCGTGCGCAAGCTCTTCAACACCAGCGGCGAGCAGTACAAGCAGCTGGGCATCAAGGACAAGCTTCCGGGAATGAGCGAGGATGCCGCGCTGACCTTGCTCGCGGGCAACGGCCGCCTCATCAAGCGCCCGATCGTCATCGAGGGGAAAAAAGCGACGGTGGGGTTCGACGCGGAAGCTTTCGGGAAGACGTGGAGACGGCAATAGAACAATGCAGCAATAGAGCAATGGAGCCTCGGGAAAAGCCTCCGCTTTGAAAACCACCCCATTGTGGCATTGTTCTATTGTGTCATTGAACATCTTCCTCAGGCGTCAGCTATCTTTCGTCCATGTCCCTCCCCGCCCTGATCGCTGTCGCCGCAGTGGCGTTAGGCGGCGCGGCCGGCTCGGTCGTCCGTTACGCGGTGCAGGCCGCCTTTCGGTTCCACCCCTCGGGGACCTTGCTCGTGAACCTCGCCGGCTCCTTCCTCATCGGCCTGTGCGCCGCGTGGGCGGAACGCGGCGCACCCTGGCTGCGGCCTTGGATCATGACCGGATTTCTGGGTGGTTTCACCACGTTTTCGGCCTTCAGCCTCGAGAACCTGCGCATGCTGCGCGAAGGGCAGGCGGGAGCGGCCTTGCTGTACGTCGCCGCGAGCGCGGCGGGCGGCGTGGCCTTGGCCTTCGCCGGTTACGCCCTCGCCCGGCCCGCCGGAGCCTGACCCCCGAAGCGTCCCCCCCCCGAGATTCCCGGCCGAACTTCCTATTTTTCCCCCTCTTTTTCCCGGACGAACGAAATGAGAAAGTGGCGCATCGAGGACTCCGCCGAGCTGTACAACACGCGCGGCTGGGGCATCGGATACTTCGGCATCAACGAGAAGGGCAACGCCACCGTGTCGCCCCTGCGCGAACGCGGCCCGGCCATCGATCTCAAGGACGTGATGGACGAGCTCGCCCTGCGCGACACCAACGCGCCGGTGCTCCTGCGGTTTCCCGACATCCTCGACAACCGGATCGAGAAGATCTCGCAGTGCTTCGACCTGGCCGGGCGCGAGTTCGGGTTCAAGGCCAAGGCCTTCAACGTGTACCCCATCAAGGTCAACCAGCAGCGCCCGGTGCTGGAGGAGATGGTGCGCCACGGCAAGAAGTTCAACATCGGCCTCGAGGCCGGATCCAAGCCCGAACTGCACGCGGTGCTGTCGATCATGGACAACCCCGAGTCGCTGATCATCTGCAACGGATACAAGGACGCCGAGTTCATCGAGCTGGCGCTCCTGGCGCAAAAGATGGGCAAGCGGATGTTCATCGTGGTGGAGAAGCTCAACGAGCTGAAGCTGATCCGCGACGTGTCGCGCGCGCTCAACGTGAAGCCCAACGTGGGCATGCGCGTCAAGCTCGCCAGCAGCGGCAGCGGCAAGTGGGAGGAGAGCGGGGGCGACCAGAGCAAGTTCGGCCTGAATTCCTCGGAATTGCTCGAGGCGGTTGAGTTCGCGCAGGCGGAGGGCCTGGGCGACAGCCTGAAGATGATCCACTTCCACCTGGGCAGCCAGATCACGAACATCCGCAAGATCAAGGCGGGCTTGCGCGAGGCCGCCCAGTTCTACGTGCAGCTGCGGCAGCTGGGCGTGCCGGTGGAGTTCGTGGACGTGGGCGGCGGCCTCGGGGTCGATTACGACGGAACCCGCAGCGCGAACGCCAACAGCGTGAACTACAGCATCCAGGAATACGCGAACGACGTGGTGTACTCGATGGTGAGCGCCGCCGACAAGGCGGACCTGCCGCACCCCAACGTGGTGGCGGAGTCGGGGCGCGCGCTCACGGCGCACCACTCGGTCCTGGTCTTCAACGTGCTCGAGACCACGGCGCTGCCGCAGTGGGACGACGCCGACTACGCCGTGAGCGAGCGGGACCACGAAAGCGTCCGCGAGCTGCACGCCATCCACCGCAACCTGTCGAACAACGGCGTGCTGGAGGCCTGGCACGACGCCGTGCAGCTGCGCGAGGACGTCCTCGACGGCTTCAGCCTCGGCATCATCGACCTCAAGACGCGCGCCATGGCCGAGCGGCTGTTCTGGAGCATCGTGCAGAAGCTCCATCGCCTCGCGGGTTCCATGAAGAACCCGCCCTTCGAGCTGCAGAACCTCTCGAAGCTCCTGGCCGAGAAGTACTTCTGCAACTTCTCGCTGTTCCAGTCGCTCCCCGACGCGTGGGCCATCGACCAGATCTTCCCCATCATGCCCATCCACCGCCTCGACGAGGAGCCAACCGCCCACGTCACGCTGCAGGACATCACCTGCGACTCGGACGGCCAGATCGACCACTTCATCCACGCCGGGGAACTCTCCCGCAGCATGCCGCTGCATCCGCTGAAGGCGGGGCAGCAATATTACCTCGGCGCCTTCCTCGTCGGGGCCTATCAGGAAATCCTGGGCGACCTCCACAACCTTTTCGGCGACACCAACGCGGTGCACGTGGTGGTGGATCCTTCGGCGAACGGCGGGCGGGGCGGATACCGCATCGAGCAGGTGATCGACGGCGAGTCGGTGGCTGATGTCCTGGACTACGTGCAGTTCTCGCCCAAGAAGCTCGTGCGCGACATGGAGACCTGGGTCTCGGCCTCCGTGAAGGAAGGCAAGATCACGCTTCAGGAGGGGAAGGAGTTCCTCGCCAACTATCGCTCGGGGTTGTACGGGTACACGTACCTGGAATAAAACAATGCGGCAATAGAACAATGCGGCAATAGGGCGACGGTGCGATAGGCGCGACAACGGGCCCGACGGCACGCTGCGCCACCCCTGCCCTCCATTGCTCTATTGTTGCATTGTTCTATTGTCCTAGTTCGCCACCGCGCCGATGACCATGAGGGTCAGCAGGGTGATGCCGGCGTAGCCCCAGAAACCCAAGCCGTCGTCTTGCTTCGCCGCGCCGCGGCCTTCCTTGGGCCGAAGGCTCACGCCCACGTCGAATGCGGGCCCGTGGTCGACATCGGAATTGAAGACGACCTGGTATTGCCCTCGCAACATCACGTTCACGTCGTAGGTGCGGAACAGCATCAGGCCGCCCTGGGCGTTGAGGGCGGGCCCTGAATTCCGTTTGTTCGCCGGGGTGCCCGGACCTTCGTCGCTCTTGACATAATGCAATCCCAATCCTCCGCCCACGAAGGGCGACACGTCCCCGCGATTGAACAGGTACCGGAGGTTAAGGTCGGCCCCGATCGCGTAGGGGATCGACCAGATCACCTCGGCGCCCAGGTTCAGATCGTTGCGGAATTCCCAGGTGTTCAGCCAGCCCAGGCGGATCATCTGACTGTACTCGTGATGCCGGTCGGGCCCGAACTCGTCGCGATTCACGTACCCGAAGCTGTTCCCCACCGGGAACAGGTAACCCAGCGACACGCCGCTGCTGTAAAGGCTGCGGCGGCGCTCCGGCTCGCTCTCCACCTCCCGCTGGGTGATGTTGTCCACCGTGGCGACCTTCTCCGCGTCCTGCCGCGAGGCGAGCGCGTCCGCCATGCGGCGCGTCACCATCTCCATATCCTCGATGGAGCCGGCCGTGAGGCGCTGGCTGAAGGCATTTCTCCCGGCCGAATCCATCACGGTCGCGGCGAAGATCCAGCGGCTTCCGAGCCGGTGGAGGCTGGAGTGGATCACCTCGGCGGCGCCGGCCGCGCCGGCGGCCTCCAAGGCGCAGGAGCGCGTCTCGCAAGGCGAACCCCGCGTGATGAGCCGCGCGGGATACCGGTCTTCCATCACGGCGGTGAAGAGACGGTTGACGGTTTCGAGGTCGGGATTCTCGGCCCCCCCCGCGATGGGCAGGAGCAGGGTTTGGCCGGGCGCGAGGGACGCCGCGAACGCCAAGGCGAGGCAGGAACCGATCAACGCGTTATTCCGGGACATCGGGTACCTTTCGGGTCGGGTCTCGTGGAGCCGCCGCGGCGGCCGTCCTTTTCAAAAAGATGCGACTTCCGGGGGCGTTTCGGGGCGGGTATTCGACGAAAACTTCCGGGGGAATATACCTGGATCAATCCGGCGCCCGGCTCCCCCGCCTTTTTCAGGAACCTAAATTAGGAACATGCCTGAATTTTCATATCAAAAAATCTTCGAACTCGACGCCGATCCCACGCCTTACCGCCTTTTGACGCGCGAGTTCTGCCGGGTCGAAAAGGTCGGGGACCGCGACCTGCTCGTGGTCGGGCGCGAGGGCCTCGCGCGTCTGGCGCGCGAGGCCCTGCGCGATGTCAACTTCTTCTTCCGACCGGGCCACCTCGCCAAGCTCGCGGCCATCCTCGAGGATCCCGAAGCATCGGACAACGACCGCTTCGTCGCGCTGACGGAGCTGCGCAACGCCGTGGTGGCCGCGCAAGGGCAGCTTCCCTCCTGCCAGGACACGGGGACGGCCACGGTCATCGCGAAGAAGGGACAGTCGGTATGGACCGGCTTCGATGACGAGGCCGCGCTCGCCGAAGGCATTTCCACAGCGTACACCGAGGAGAATCTGCGGTACTCGCAGATGGCCCCCCTCACGATGTTCGAGGAAAAGAACACCGGCAACAACCTGCCCGCGCAAATCGACATTTACGCCGACAAGGGCGACGCCTACGAGTTCCTCTTCCTCGCCAAGGGAGGCGGGTCGGCCAACAAGAGCTTCCTCTACCAGGAAACCAAGGCCCGGCTGAACGAAAAAGCCCTGGCCGCCTTCCTGAACGAGAAGCTCTTCACGCTGGGCACTTCCGCCTGCCCGCCCTATCACCTCGCCGTGGTGATAGGCGGGACCTCCGCCGAGGCGACGCTCAAGACGGTGAAACTCGCCTCGGCGGGTTACCTCGACGGGCTCCCGACCACGGGCAACGCGGCGGGCCGCGCCTTCCGCGACCTGGAGTGGGAGGCGCGCGTGCAAAGGATGGCGCAGGAAAGCCGCATCGGGGCGCAGTTCGGCGGCAAATACTTCGTGCACGACGTGCGCGTGATCCGCCTGCCGCGCCACGCCGCCTCGTGCCCCATCGGCATCGGCGTCAGCTGCAGCGCCGACCGCAACATCAAGGCGAAGATCACGCGCGAGGGAATTTTCCTGGAGCAGCTCGAGACGCGGCCCGACCGGTTCGTGCCGCCACAGGGAGCCGGATCCCTCGCTCCCGCGATCCCCATCGACCTCAACCGCCCCCTGACGGAGGTCCTCGAGGAACTATCCCGCCATCCCGTGAAGACCCGCCTTTCGCTCACGGGTCCCCTCATCGTCGCCCGCGACGTGGCGCATGCCCGCATCCAGGCCATGCTCGACGCCGGGGAGGAAATGCCGGAGTGGTTCCGGAAGCATCCGGTGTACTACGCCGGGCCCGCCAAGACGCCGGAGGGCATGCCCTCGGGAAGCTTCGGCCCCACCACGGCGGGGCGCATGGACGGGTACGTGGACGGCTTCATGGCGCGCGGCGGCTCGCGCATCATGCTGGCCAAGGGCAACCGCTCGCCGCAAGTGCGCGAGGCGTGCCGCAAGCACGGCGGCTTTTACCTCGGCTCCGTGGGCGGCCCCGCCGCCATCCTCGCGAAGGAGAACATCATGAAGGTCGAGACCCTCGCCTTCGAGGAGCTGGGCATGGAGGCCGTCAGGAAGATCGAAGTGAGGGATTTCCCCGCGTTCATCGTCATCGACGACAAGGGGAACGACTTTTACGGGAATATCACGGGGAACGAGTAGATGGCGAAGCAATACAACGGTACAACAATAGAACATCACAGCATCACAACATCACAGCAACGCAAGCCCCGGGGATTTATTTGCGTTCTATTGCTGTACTGCTGTACTGCCGTACGGCCCGGATTCGTTTCTTCTCGTTCCGTTGTTCTGATGTTGTGATGTTGTGATGTTGTGATGTTCTGATGTTCTGATGCTGTGATGCCTTCAGGCCCTCTGGGCCTGTCGCGCCCTTTGCATCCTCATGAAGTTCGCGCGGCGGAAATCGTTGCGGTGCTCCATGCAGTAGCGGGGGTAAACGAACTGCTTCGGGAAGACCTTGACGGTGTAGCGCTGGTCGCATCCCTCGAGGCAGCACAGGAACTCGAGGTCGAGCACCTCGGTGTAGTTGTGCTTGAACACCATGTTCTTGACCTCGACGCTCTCGAACTCCTTCTTGTGCTTCGCGCGCTGCTTGATGTCGCGGTGAAGCTCGCAGTACTTCGCAATGGGATGGCCCCAAAACTCCCTCCCGCAGCCCGGCTCCTGGCAAACCTTGAGCTTGATGCGTTTTTTCTTTTTGTACTTGGGAAGCTGCATGGCGGGAAACTCCGGGGACTAAAAAGAGACGAAAAAAGCCGAAGAGGCAAAAATAGCAAGGCCGTCCACCCCTCCCTTTCAGTGTATCATTATGGCGTGATTCCGGCCGTTTTACGCCGCTTTCGGCCTTTTACCTACGCCGTCTCCCCGCGCGGTTCCGGGCCTTTCTTTACCGCCCTTCCGATGGCCGCGACGATGGCGGCGACCACCATGCTGATCGCCGGCTGCATTTTCTCCGCCGGCTCCACGCGCGGGCTGGCCGTGCCTTCCTCCGAGACCGCTCCGTACGACAGCCTGACCTCGGCGCCGGCGGACGCGGTCGTCGAACTGTTCGAGCCGTGGCTCGACAAGCGGCTGGAGCCGGGAGCGCAATCCCCTCTCACCCTGGACTACCCCGCCAGGGTCCGGGAGCGGGAAACCGGACGCGTGGTCGAATATCGCTACGGCCGCCGCGGCTACGGCTCGTGGAACGCGGAGCGCGAGCGCCTGAAGAACCTGTACTTCCTGCGCGCCTATTTCTTCCATCCGGGCGCCTTCGAGGACACGGCGGGCCTCGGAAGCATCGACTCGCTTTACGCCCGCGCGGGGCAGTTCGACCCTTACACCCGTTACATCGACTCCTCCGCGGCGGAAGAGTACCGGCGCGCGTCCCAAACCACCGTGCGCCCGCGCGTGCTCGGCATCCAGGTGCGCGTGAACGACGCGGGCGACACCGTGTTCCTCCAGCTGGTCGCTCCCGGCTCCCCCGCCGACAAGGCGGGGCTGCGGCGCGGCATGCCCGTGCTGGCCGTGAACGACAGCGCCGTCACGGGCGACTCGGCCTTCGCGCGCTTCGCGCGCCTCGTGGACGCCGACACGGTTTCGGCCCGTCTCACCGTGGGCACGGAGACGGGCCCGCGCACAGAGGACATCGTCCGCGACACCGCGAGGTTCCCCACCGTGCTCGTCGACAGCCTCGGCGGCGCCGGCTATATCGCCATCTTCTCCTTCACGCAGCACACGCTGGAAGGAAATTCCACCCATACCGAATTCCGGAAGGCGCTGGATGCGACCAGGCGCTTTCCCTCCACCGTGCTCGACCTGCGCGACAACGGCGGCGGCAGCCTCGCGATCGTTTTACGCATGTGCGACGAGTTGCTCGCGGACGGAGTCATCATCCGGCTCATCGAGCGCGGGATGCAAGGCGGCGCCTCGCTGCGAACGGAGACCGCCTATCGCGCGCGGCCCGGGGACCGCGGCGAGAAGCGCTCGTGGGTGATCCTGGCCGACGGCGGTTCGGCGAGCGCCTCGGAGATCCTCATCTCGGCCCTGCGGGAAAACCTGGGGGTTCCTTTCGTGGGCTCCGCGACGTACGGCAAGGGGGTGGGGCAGGCCTTCATCAACACCGACGGCGGGGGCATCGCGCTCATCACCTACGGGCAGGCGCGCTCGGCTTCCGGCGCGAACTACAACGGGATCGGGCTTTTGCCCACGCACCCTTCGGACGCGAAGCCCGACGCGATGCTGGCGCAGGCGGCCGGGGTCGCCGTGCCGGGCGCGCTGGCGCGCCGCGCGGCGGAGGGAAAAGGCCCGGACGACGCGCGCCGCGCGGCGCTCATCGAGTGGAACCGGCGACAGGCGGTGAGGCCGGACGTGGTGGAGTGGGATGGTCGCGGGGATCCCGGATCGCATCCGTAAGGGCG
>CBFGVC010000059.1:0-11637 GCA_965652255.1 uncultured Fibrobacteria bacterium
ACCGTCCACGTGCTCCCGGAGTTGAACAGCTTGCCCAAGTCGGGCGCCGCCTTCTCGCGCGCGGCCTTCACCTGCGCGTGCGCCGCCTCGTGGAAAAGCGGGCGCTCCACGGAGCGGAACACGCCCACGGGCACGGGATGCTCGGGATGCGTCAGGCGCGAAAGCGCGAAGGCGAGCGTGGGATCGGCGGCCTTCGCGTCGTGGACCAGCACCTCGGAATCGGAGGGGTTCTCCTTGGCCGCGATCTTGAGGCCGTCGAGCACGAGGCCCTTTTGCAGTTCCTTGCCGTAACGGAGCGGCTTGCCGTGTTCGAGGTACACGAGGTTGTCGGCCTTGACCTGACGGCCGTAGTAGGGATCGTGCACCTTGTCGGCGAAGATCACGCAGTTCTGCAGCACTTCGACCAGCGCCGAGCCCTTGTGCGCGGCGGCGGCGGCGAACACCTCGCCCATGTGCTTCACGTCGTTGTCGCTGGTGCGCGCCACGAAACCGGCCTCCGCGCCCAGGGCGAGGGAGAGCGGCGAGAGCGGCTGGTCCACCGATCCGAACGGGGTGGAGGGGCTCACCGTGCCCACGGCCGAGGTGGGGGAGTACTGTCCCTTGGTCAGGCCGTAGATGCGGTTGTTGAACAGGATGATCTTGAGGTCCACGTTGCGGCGCAGGGCGTGGAGGAAGTGGTTGCCGCCGATCGACAGCGCGTCGCCGTCGCCGGTGATCACCCACACTTGCAGCTCGGGGTTGGCGAGCTTCACGCCGGTGGCCACGGCCGGGGCGCGGCCGTGGATGGTGTGGAAGCCGTAGGTGTTCATGTAGTAGGGGAAACGGCTGGAGCAGCCGATGCCCGAGACGAACACGAACTTCTCGCGCGGGAGGCCGAGCGTGGGCAAAAGGCCCTGGACGGCGGCAAGGATGGAGTAGTCGCCGCAGCCGGGGCACCAGCGCACGGCGACGGGAGAGGCGAAGTCCTTGCGGGTCAAGGCCGGTGTGGTCGGAGTTTCGGTCACGGTGCTCATGCGATGGCCTTCGCGATGCGGGCGAACTTGTCCACCAGCCATGAGACGCGGAACGGCTTTCCGCGCACGAGGTTGAGGCCCTCGACGGGAATCCCGTAGGTGCCCGAGAGGACGAGGCGAAGCTGGCCCATGTTGAGTTCGGGCACCACGATCTTCTTGTAGGACCCGAGGATTTGCCCGAGGTTCTGGGGGAAGGGATTCAGGTATTGCAGGTGCGCGTGCGCCACCTTGACGCCCGCGCGGTTGCAGTCGGCCACCGCGGTGGACACGGTGCCGAAGGTGCCGCCCCAGGAGACGATCAGCAGGTCGGCGGAAGGGTCTCCCTCGACGGCCTGCGCGGGGATGTCCTTCGCGATCCCCGCCACCTTGGCGGCGCGCTCGCGCGTCATCGCGTCGTGGTTGTCCGGATCGTAGGAGATGCGGCCCGTCTGCTGCGCCTTCTCGAGCCCGCCGATGCGATGCTCGAGGCCCGGCGTGCCGGGCAGGGCCCACTTGCGCGCCAGCGTCTCGGGATCGCGCTCGTAGGGCAAAAAGCCCGCGTGAGCCTCGGCGATCTTCACCGGGATGGGCAGCAGGGAGTCCGGATCGGGAACGGGCCAAGGCTCGGAGCCGTTGGCGATGTAGCCGTCGGTGAGCAGGGCCACCGGGGTCATGTACTTGAGCGCGATGCGGCTCGCCTCGTAGGCCATGGTGAAGCAGTCGCCGGGCGACTTCGCCGCGATCACGGGGATGGGGCTGTCGCCCGACCGGCCATAGAGGTTGAGGAGGAGGTCCGACTGCTCGGTCTTGGTGGGAAGGCCCGTCGAGGGACCGCCGCGCTGCACGTCGATCACCACCACGGGCAGTTCGGCCATCACCGCGAGGTTCATGGCCTCGGACTTGAGGCAGATGCCCGGTCCCGAGGTGGCCGTCACGCCCAGCGCCCCCGTCCATGCCGCGCCCACGGCCGAGGCGATCGCGGCGATCTCGTCCTCGGCCTGGAAGGTCAGCACGCCGAAGTTCTTCTGGCGCGAGAGGCCGTGGAGGATGTCGGACGCGGGGGTGATGGGATAGCTGCCGTACATGATGCCGCGGCCCGACTTGCTCGAGGCGGCGAGGAGGCCGAAGACGGTGGCCTCGTTGCCGGAGATCTTGCGGTACTTGCCGGGAGGCAGCTCCGCCTTCTTCACGCGGTAGTGGCTTGCGAACAGCTCCACCGTCTCGGCGTAGTTGTACCCGGCGGTGAGCGCCGCGCGGTTGGCGTCGGCGATCTCGGGCTTGTCCTTGTACTTCGTCTTGGCGCCGAACTTCGACTCGATCCAGCGGAGCGTGTGCTCGACGGGACGGTCGTAGAGCCAGAACATCATGCCGAGCGTGAAGAAGTTCTTGCACAGCTCGGCGGCGCGGCCCTTGAGGCCCGTGTGCTCAACCGCGCGCACGGTCTGCGCGGTGATGTCGACCTCGATGAGGCGGTAGCCGGTGAGCGACCCGTCGTGCAGCGGGTTCGAGTTGTACTCCGCCTTCTCCAGGTCCTTCTCGCCGAAGCCGGCGAGGTCGACGACGAGGATGCCGCCGACCTCGAGGTCGGCGATGTTCGCCTTGAGCGCCGCGGCGTTCATCGCCACGAGCACGTCGAGGTCGTCGCCCGGCGTCTTGATGTCGTGCGAGGAGAAGTGGATCTGGAACGCGCTCACGCCGGCCACCGTGCCCGCGGGCGCGCGGATCTCGGCGGGGAAGTCGGGCATGGTCGCGAGGTCGTTGCCGAAGATCGCGGAGGCGTCGGTGAATTGCGTGCCGGTGAGCTGCATCCCGTCGCCGGAATCTCCGGCGAAGCGAATGGTCACGGAATCAAGCTCTTCGAAGGGCTTCTCGGGGGACTTCTCCCCGCCAAGGAGATTCTGGGCGGCGGGTGAGGCGGGCGACAACATGTGTCGAACTCCAGTGCGATGCGGGCGGTTTTGTCTGAAAAATCTTGGAAAAATATAGGAAAAATGATTGGGATGAGGAAATTTTCGCGCCGAAAAACGAAGTTTTCGTGACGGTCAAGGACGGGTAGGATCGTCCAGCCGGGCGACCTCGGCCTTGAGCCCGGAGGGGAGCCAGGCGCCCGAGGCGCCGGCGAGGCCGCGGTTCCACTCCGCTCGCAGGTTCGCCGCGCCCTGGCGGTCGCCGACGGCCACCCTCGCCCGGGCGAGATTCCCCACGGACCGGTAATAGCCCAGCGGCAGGCGGCCCGGCCCCTTGGCGATGCGCGCATACTCTTCCCGCAACTTTTCGTATTCCGCGCGGGAGGCGGCGGGATCCCCGGCGCGAAACGCCAGGCTGCCGCGCAGTTCCCGCGCGAGCCGGTTCCCGGGATATCGGTGCAAAAATCCCTCCGTGATGGCCGCGGCCGAGTCGAAGCGACCGGCGTCCACGTGAATCCAGAAGAGGGAGAAAAGCAGGGTCTCCCGAGAGGCCGGGGCGGCTTCGGCGGCTTCGAGGAACTCCTCAACCGGGAAATCGGGGGACGGGACGAAGGGCAGGCGTTCCAGGAAGCGGCCCTTGTAATAATCGTAGAGCATCAGGGCGGCGCGCGCCTCGGGTGCCGGGTGGCGGGAGGGGGAGAGCAGGCGATCGCGCGCGACGAAAGCCAAGGCCGCCGCGCGCAGGCCCTGTCCCCGCAGGGACGCGACGTAGGACAGCTGGAAGCCCGCCAGCCCGCGATAGAGGCGCAGGCGCTCGGGATCCTCGCCGCTCAGGCGCGGCGAGGGAGCGCCGCGCGGCGAAAGCTCCTCCCAGCGCGCCTCGGCGCGCCCCAGCGCCGCGGTGTCGCCCCAATCGAGGAACCGGTTCATCGCCGCGATGCCGGCGTGGTAGAGCCGCGCGGCCGATCGGGCCTCCGGGTCGCCCATCAGGCGCCTTTCGGCCTCCTCGTATTCCATCCGGTACAAGTGATCGAGTCCGGCGCGAATGTCGGCGGCGACATCGGTTTCTGCGGCCTTGGGACGGGGCTCGGCGAAGGTTGCGGAGGCCAGGGAAGCCAGCAATGAAGCGAAAAGCAGCGCCGTCGGGAAGATTTTAGATATTGCTCCCCTGTGAGGCATCGTGGGCCAAGTTACTAAAGCACTCTCGACAACACCCGAACCCTGCGTCCTGGGCATCGTCACGGCCGGCGCGCTTGCGAGCCGCGGCTGGCCGGACGCCCTGTGGGCGTGCGGCGGTATCGAGTTGCGCGCTGACGGCCTGCCTCCGGACGAAATCGCCGCGGCGGTGGCCGACTTCGACTCCGAAAGGTCGCGGCGCGGCTTCGAGGGACCGGTGATTCTCACCTTGCGGCTGCGCCGGGACGGCGGCGCGTGGCCCGACGAGAAGGCCGCGGAGCGAAACGAAGCGTGGGAGTCGTTGCCTCCGGGCACTTGCGACTGGGTGGACCTGGAGGTCGAGGAGATCGCGTCCGTTTCGCCGGCGGCCCTTGATGCCTTGCGGTCCTCGGGCGTGAGGATCCTGTTGTCGCATCACGCCTTCGCTCCCGAAGATACCGCCGCATGGGAGTCGGCCTACGCCGCGATGAAGGAATTCGGCCCTGACGGGGTGAAGTTCGCGGTGTCGCTGCGCGACCGGGCGCACGCCGAATCGCTGCTCGCGTTCGCACGCCGCGTGGCGACGGAGTTTCCCGCGAGCTGCGTCATCGGCATGGGCGAAGAGGGAAAGTTGACGCGGTTGCTCGGCCCCTTGCTCGGATGCCCGTGGACGTACGGGTTCCTGGGCGATTCCGCCGTGGCCCCCGGGCAGCTTCCCGCAAGCCTGATGCGGGCCTTCTTCGCGCGCGCCGCGACGGAATTTCCGGGAACCGGCGCTTCGGACCGGGAGCTGCTGGACTGGGCGGCGGCGTTGTGGGCGCGGGTGGAACCGTGATTCGGCGGGGCGTATCCCGCCGGGACGACGCACCCGGTAGGGACGACGCATGCGTCGTCCCTACCGGCGGAATCACCCGCGCATTTCGGTGGGTGGCGACCGCCCTGTCCGCCGCCATTTTTTTTGCCGCGGCGCCGGTCGCCGCGCAGTCCTTCGGGCAGAACAAGGTGCAATATCGCCCCTTCGACTGGCAGTACGTCCGCACAGAGCATTTCGACATCTACTTCTACGAGGGCGGGGAGCGCATCGGCGAGTTCGCCGCGCGGCATATCGAGAAGATGTACGCCGAGGTCTCGGCGATCACGGGGCACAAGCTCACCGAGAGGGTGCCCGTCATCCTCCACAACACCCACGCCGACTTCCAGCAGACCAACGTGATCCCCATTGCGCTGCCCGAGGGCGTGGGCGGCTTCACCGAACGGTTCAAGAACCGCGTGGTGATGCCCTTCGAGGGCAGCTATCGCGACTTCTACCACGTGCTCCAGCACGAATTGGTGCACGCGGTGGTGTTCAACATGCTGTTCGGGGGCCCCGGCGGGGGCCGCATGTCGCGGCAGTTCGGCGGCTTCCCTCTCTGGGTGAACGAGGGACTGGCCGAGTACGCCTCCATCGGCTGGGACCTGGGCTCCGAGTTCTACATGATCGACGCCACGACGTTCGGCTATGTGGCCTCTCCCGTCAACGGGTTCGGGGGATTCCTCGCCTACAAGGGCGGGCAGCTGTTCTTCCATTTCCTGGAGACCGTGTACGGGAAGGGGACCACGACGAAGTTCATCGCCGAGCTGTCCGTCTCGGGCGACGTGGACCAGGCCTTCCGCAAGGTCACCCAAACCTCGCTCGAGGAGGCGGGCGAGATCTGGCTGCGCGAGCTGCGCCGCCTCTACTGGCCCGAGCTGGGCCAGCGGCAGTACGGCAAGAGCGTGGCGCGACGCCTCACGCACCGCGGCCGCGACCGATCCTTCTACAACCTGCAGCCCTCGATCTCCCCGAGCGGCGAGGAGATCGCCTTCTTCAGCGACCGCGAGACCTGGGAGGCGGTGTACATCCTCAACGTGAAGACGGAGAAGGTCACGCGCACGGTGATCCAGGGCGGGAGCAGCGGTGAGCACGAGAGCTTCCGCTCGTTCAAGTCGGGCATCGCCTGGAGCCCCGACGGCAAGATGCTGGCGGTGGTCAGCAAGCGCGCCGGCCGCGACGTCATCCACCTTCTCGACGCCGCGAGCGGCAAGGTGCAGCGCGTCCTCGAGCCCGACGTGGCCGCGATCCTGTCGCCCGACTGGTCGCGCGACGGCGCGCGCATCGCCTTCAGCGGCCAGAAGGACGGCTTCACCGACGTGTACGTGTTCGAGCTGGAGTCGGGCGCGGTGCGCCGCCTCACCCGCGACATCGCCCACGACGACCGCCCCGTGTTCTCGCCCTCGGGGAAATGGATCGTCTTCGAGAGCGACCGGCCGTCGCCGCGCTTCGGGGGCGCGGATCCCGTCTCCGCGTACGATTCGCTCCTGCCCTTCAAGGACCTTTACCGCATTTCGGTCGAAGGCGGCCCGCCGGAGCTCGTGGCGGGCGGGCCGTGGGACGAGAAGATGCCCTCGTTCGGCGCGAGCGACTCCCAGTTCGTGTTCGTCTCGAACCGCTCGGGCCTCGACAACATCTACCTGTGGACCGAAGGCGGCGGCGAGCCGCGCCCGGTGACGAACCTCCTCACCGGCTGCTTCACGCCCTCCTGGTCGCGAGACGGGACGAAGCTGGCCTTCTCGCTGTTCGAGGCGGGAGGCTGGGACGTGTACCTCATGCAGGACCCGCTCTCGAAGGTCCGCGACGAGGCGCTGCCCAAGACCCGTTTCATCCTGAACGCCGAGGATTCGACGGCGGGGTTTTTCCGGGCGCCCGTGTGGGCGAACCTCACGAGCTTCAAGGCCGACAGCCTCGACTCGGCCCGCAGGGCGGACGAGAGGGCGAAGAAGAAATCCAGGCGGCAAATCCGGAAGGAGAACGAGGCCCGCGAGAAATTCACGGCGGACTCGCTGAAGGCGGTCGCCTCTCGGGATACTTTCGTCGTCGATTCGCTGCGGGCCCCGGCCCCGTCCGTCGACACCGGAGGCCCCCCGGCGAAGGTCGGCCCGAAATCGGCCCCCCCCGATTCCGCTTCTTCCGACACGGGCAAGACGGATTCCGCAGCGGATTCCACGGGCGCGGCCGCGAAGAAGCCCAAGGAAAAGAAGTCGAAGAGATCGCCCTTCCTCCCCGACAGTTCGCGGTACATGGGTCCCGACGGGGAATTCATCGTCAGGCCCTACGAGACGAAATGGAGCTTCGACGCGGTGAACGCCGCGGTGGGCGTGGACAATTACTACGGAGCGGGCGGCCTCGCCTTCATCACGCTGAGCGACCTCATGGGGGACCAGCGCGTCTCCTTCGCCCTCTCGATCAACGGGTCGCTGGAGAACACCAACGGCTACGTGGAGTACGCCTACCTGCCGTTCCGGCCGGACTTCACCGCCATGGCCTTCCAGGAATCGCAGAATTCGGCCTACCTGTCGTTCAGCCGCGACGGCTCGAACGGCGTGTTCGTGAACGACGCGACCGACAAGCGCTACGGCTTCGGCCTGGGCGCGCGCTATCCGTTCTCGCCCTTCACGCGCGTGGAGGGCGGCGTTTTCACTCGCTTCACCGAGCGCACGACGGTGCGCGACTTGTACGACTCGAACCTCGTGCGGATCGGGAGGGAGACCGAACGCGTCCGCGTGGACGCGTTTTTGCCCTCGGCGGCGTGGGTGCACGACAACGCGCAGTGGGGCATCGTGGGGCCGGTGGCGGGCCGCCGGGTGATGGCGGGCGTGCAATACCTGCCGCCGGTGTTCCAGGATTCGATGTCGTACGTCAAGGCCGAGGCCGACGCGCGCTTCTACAAGGAGCTGTACAAGCGCTACACCTTCGCGCTGAGGCTCTCGGGCGGCTTCTCAGAGGCGGTGGGCGGGCGCGTCAACCCGCACCGGTATTACGTGGGCGGCGAGGCCTACACCTTCAATGCGCACGCCAACTACGACAACCTTCCCGACAACCTCGCGCAGTTCTACTTCTCCGACCTCGACTTCCCCCTGCGCGGCTACGACGTGTTCGACTTCCGCGGCACGCGCAAGTTCGTGGCCAACGGCGAGTTCCGCTTTCCCTTCGTGCGGGAGCTGTCGTTCGTGTGGCCGGCGCCCTTCGCGATCACCCACGTGATGGGCAACCTCTTCGCCGATTACGGCGGGGCGTGGTCGGAGGGCAACCCCCTGGAGCGGATGGGATTCGGCCTCGGGTACGGCTTGCGGCTGAACCTGGGCGTATTCGTCCTGAAATATTCGCGCGCCTGGGCCATGGCGGGGCCTTCCGACGTGCGCACCGGGCCGAGGACCTATTGGTCGCTGGGATCGGAATTCTAGATTACCCGCCCCATGCCCGGCCGCCGCACCCGTCGTCGGCGCCGATCATGGGGGAGGAGCCGGCATGAAGCTCACCGATCGTCTCACCGAGAAATGCATCATCGTCGATAGCCAGGGCGCGTCGTGGCGCGCCATCGTGGCCGAGATGGTGGACTGCCTTTGCGCGGCCCATGGCCTCACCGAAAACGCCCGCATCCTCGAGGCGGTGGTCGACCGGGAGTCGAAGATGTCCACCGGCATCGGCTGCGGCCTCGCCGTGCCCCACGCCAAGGTGGACTTCATCGACGAGATGCTGATCGCGGCCTGCTCGGTGAAGCGGGGCATCGAGTGCGACGCCATCGACAAGCAACCCGTGTACCTGATGTTCCTCATCATCTCGCCCGCCGCCACGGTGGGCCCCCACATCCGGGCGCTCTCCGCCATCTCGCGCCTTCTCTCCGACGCCGACGTGCGTCGCACCCTCATCCAGGCCGAGACTCCCGCCGAGTTCCACGCCGGCCTCCTTGCGGGCGAGGCCAAGTACGCATGACGACGAAGGAAAAAAAGGTCGCAAGGGCGAGCGATCGCTCGCCCTCGACGAAGAAGGCCGCCTCGGCCGAGCCCGCCCCCCGCAAACCCGCCGCGAAAAAGGCAACCGGCCGCGCCAAACGTTCGGCCAAAACATCCGTCCCCGCCGGCCAAGGCAAGACCCTCATCGTCGCCGAGAAGCCCAGCGTCGCCCTCGACCTCACGAAGGCCCTCCCCGGCAAGTTCGAGAAGCATGACGCCTACTGGGAGGGGCCCTCGCATCTGGTGACCTTCGCGCTGGGCCACCTCGTCACGCTGGCCACCCCGAAGGACATGGACGACAGGCACAAGACCTGGTCGCTCGACAACCTCCCCATCATCCCCGGCAAGTTCTCGATCATGGCGCTGCCCAAGACCAAGGGGCAGCTCTCCGCGATCGCGAAGCTGATGCGCCGCAAGGACGTGTCGGAGATCGTGAACGCCTGCGACGCCGGCCGCGAGGGCGAGCTGATCTTCCGTTACATCCTCCAGTACGTCTCCGAGTCGAAGCCGGTGACGGTTCCCGTCCGGCGCCTTTGGCTGCAGAGCATGACCCAGGGAGCGATCAAGGAAGGGCTCGAGCGCCTGCGCGACGAGGACGAGATGCGCAACCTCGCGGCCGCGGCGCAAAGCCGCTCCGAGGCCGACTGGCTGGTGGGCATCAACGGCTCGCGCGCCCTGACGGGCTATCAATCGCGTCGCGGGGGGTTTTTCCTCACGCCCTGCGGGCGGGTGCAGACGCCCACCCTCTCGATGATCGTGCGACGGGAGGAGGAGCGGCAGCGCTTCCAGCCGAGGGCCTACTTCGAGGTGCACGGCCTGTTCGGCATCGGCGCGGGCAAAGGGGATCCGGAATACGCGGGGCGCTGGTTCGACCCGGAGTTCCGCAAGGACGAGGCCGACGACGCCTTGCGCGCCGAGCGCATCTGGGAGGAGGCGCGGGCGAAGGCCATCGCCGCGAAGTGCCTCGGCAAGCCCGCCGAGGTCAACGAGACCCAAAAGCCGGTGACCCAGGCTTCGCCGGGGCTCTACGACCTGACGACCCTCCAGCGCGAGGCCAACTCGCGCTTCGGCTTCAGCGCCAAGAACACGCTGGGTTTGGCGCAGGCCCTTTACGAGCGTCACAAGGCGCTGACCTATCCGCGTACCGACAGCCGCCACCTGCCCGAGGATTACCTCGGCGTGGCGAAGGACCTCATGGAAACCTTGCGTGGGGGAGAATTCGGCCGCTTCGCCGCCGAGGCGGCGGAGAAGGGCTACGTGCGCCCCGACAAGCGGATCTTCGACGGCAAGAAGGTCTCCGACCACTTCGCCATCATTCCCACGCAGGTGATTCCCTCGGGCCTGAGCGAGCCCGAGCGCAAGATCTACAACATGGTGGTGCAGCGTTTCCTCGCGGTGTTCTTTCCCTCCGCGCGATTCCTTCAGACGACGCGCATCTCGGTGGTGGAGGGCGAGTCCTTCCGGACCGAGGGAAAGGTGCTCGAGTCGGCCGGATGGAAGGCCATCTACGGCATCGAGGCGGGCGAGGAGGCGGTGCTTCCGGCCCTGACCCCCGGCGTCCCGGTGACGGCGAAGGAAGTCGAGGCGCGCGGCGACCAGACCCGTCCTCCCCCGCGCTTCACCGAGGCCACGCTGCTCTCCTTCATGGAGAGCGCTGGCAAGTACGTGGAGGACGAGGAGCTGGCCGAGGCGATGAAGGAGCGCGGCCTCGGCACGCCCGCCACGCGGGCGGCCACCATCGAAGGCCTGATCCAGGACAAGTACGTCGTGCGCGAGGGCAAGGAACTGGTGCCCACCGCCAAGGGCGCGGAGCTCCTGGGCTTGCTTTCCGCCATGAAGATCGAGGAACT
The DNA here is from genome assembly GCA_965652255.1 of uncultured Fibrobacteria bacterium. Lineage (GTDB taxonomy): Bacteria > Fibrobacterota > Fibrobacteria > UBA11236 > UBA11236 > UBA11236. The sequence continues at coordinate 10,714 of CBFGVC010000059.1, forward strand.
CACCTTGCCCGAGCTCACGGGCGAGTGGGAATACAAGCTCGGCCGCATCGAGAAGGGAGCATTCACCCGCGAAGCGTTCATGAAGGAAACCGAGGACCTCACCCGCCGCATCGTGCAGCGCATCAAGGGGTACAACGAGGACGACGACCGCAAGGCGGCCGGCTTCGCCAATCCCGTGGATGGGAAGCCGATGACGGAGACGACCAGCCGCTGGCAGTCGGAGGACGGCAAGGTCGTCATCCGCAAGGTGCTGGGCGGCCGCCGCATGGAACCCGAAGAGATCGTGACGCTCCTGCGCGACCGCAAGATCGGGCCGCTCACGGGCTTTCGCAGCAAGGCGGGAAAGCCCTTCACGGCCGTGCTGCGCCTCACCGACGCGAACAAGGTCGAGTTCGTGTTCGAAGGCGGCGACGGCGAGAAGCCGGAGATCGTCAACCCCGAACCGGTGGGCGACTCCCCGGTCGATGGCTCCCCGGTTTTCGAGACCATGACGTCGTACATGTCGCAAAGCGCGATGGACGGCGACGAGAAGAAGGGCTTCCGCATCGGCAAGGCCATCTTGGGCAAGACGCTGGATCGCGAGAACGTGGGACGCATGCTGCGCGGAGAGAAGACCGCCCTCATCCAGGGGTTTCAGTCATCCAAGACGCGCCGCTTCTTCGACGCCTACCTGAAGCTCTCGAAGGCGGGCAAGCTCGAGTTCGAGTTTCCCCCGCGCGAGTTCAAGCCGCGCGGGAAGGGCGGGTTCGCGAAGAAGACGGAGGAATAAAGGCAATAGAACAATGCAGCAATAGAACAATAAGCGCAACGGTTGCCAGACCGTCCCTGCGAGAAGGCGCTGCCTGTTAGGCTGTTGCATTGTGCAGCTCCATTGTTCTATTGCTCCACTGTTCCATTGTCCCTCACCATCCCTTCCCGACGAAG
>CBFGVC010000060.1:0-11607 GCA_965652255.1 uncultured Fibrobacteria bacterium
GGCGGGAGGGTGGGGTAGGGGTCGGGATGAGGGAAGGGTTCAAAGGGAGGAATGGAGGCGGATACGGGATTCCTGCGAAATTTATAAAAGCGGCCGTTGGTATGCTTTCGCGACCGCGAAAACCTTAAATTGGAGCGCATGGCCTCCGAAACCCTCAAGCTTCCCGAAGCGTTGACGCCCGAGGCGGTGGCGCGCCTCTCCGCCGAGGCGCGCGGGCTTCTGCGGAAAGGCGACCTGAAGCTCGATTGCGCCGGCGTTCGCCGGCTCGACACCTTGGGGCTGGGCTTCCTTGCCGCGCTCCGCGAGGGGGCCACGGCCTCCGGAAGGAAGCTGGAAATATCCGGCCTGGCTCCCGAGCTGGAGAAAAGCCTCGCCGAAGTGCCTCCCGCCCCCGCCGGCGAGGCCCGCGCGCTCCCCGGTTTCCTTGAGCGGCTCGGCGCCGGGGCGATCGGCCTCTGGAACGAGTGGAAGGACGTGGGCCTTTTGCTGTCGGAATCGCTGTACCACTCGACCTTGGGATGGCGCAAGCCGAAGACCAAGCTGCGGGGCGACACCGCCGTCCAGATGATGCGGCTCGGAAGCACGGCGCTTCCCATCGTGCTCCTGCTCTCCGTCCTCATCGGCTTCACGCTCGCGCTGCAGTCGGGCCTGCAGCTCGAGAAGTACGGGGCCGCCATCTTCCTGGCCGACGGCATCGGCATCAGCATGATCACCGAGATCGGCCCCCTCATGACGGCCGTGATCCTGGCGGGGCGCTCCGGCAGCGCCATCACCGCGGAGCTTGCCACCATGACGGTGCAGGAGGAAGTGGCCGCCTTGCGGTCCATGTCCGCCAACCCCGTCCAGTTCCTCGTGCTGCCGCGCTTCTGGGCGCTCACCTTGACCCAGCCGCTCCTCACCGTGGCCTCTGCGCTTTCGGGAATCGGAAGCGGCCTCATGGTGGCGCTATTGTTCTTCAACGTCTCGCCCCAGGCCTTCCTCGACCAGCTGCAGGGGGCGGTGCCCATCAAGTTCGTGGGACAAATGCTCATCAAGTCGGTGGTGTTCGCATGGCTCATCGTCTTCATCGCCTCGGTGAAGGGGCTGGGCGTGCGAGGCGGCGCCGACGCGGTGGGCCGCGCCGTGACGGCCTGCGTGGTGGCCTGCATCTTCGCGATCGTGCTGGCCGACGCGATCTTCTCCTTCATATTCTACTTGTGATGCCGAATCCCGAATCGCAAGGCCCCCCGCCGCTGCGCCTGCGCGACTTGCGCGCGGGCTACGGTTCCCATGTGATCCTCGACGCGGTGAACATGGAAGTGCCGCGCGGGGAGATCCGCGTGGTGCTGGGCGCCTCGGGATGCGGAAAGTCCACGCTGCTGCGCGCGGCGGCCGGGTTGGAAAGACCGTTGGCGGGAACGGTGGAATTGTTCGGCGAGGCTCTCGACTGGTCGGGAGGGCGGCCCTCCGACGAGGCCTTGCGGCGCATCGGCGTGTTGTTCCAGGCCGGGGCGCTCCTGTCCTCGCTGACGGTGGAGGAAAACGTGGCGCTTCCCTTGCGCATCCGCGATCCCGACCTTCCCCACGATGCGCTGCGCGCCTTGGCGCGCGTGCAGCTGGGACGCGTCGGCCTCGGCGGCGCGGGGCACAAGCTGCCCGGGGAGCTTTCGGGCGGAATGCGCAAGCGCGCCGGGCTCGCCAGGGCCCTCGCCGCCGACCCCGAACTGCTTTTCTGCGACGAACCCTCCGCGGGACTGGATCCCGTCACCTCCCGCGGGCTGGACGACCTGCTGCTGGAACTCCGGGACAAGTCGGGCATCACCATGGTGGTGGTCACCCATGAGCTCGAATCCATTTTCGCGATCGCGGACCGCATCACGTTCCTGGGGGGCGGAAAGGTTATTTTCGATGGGACACTCGACGAGGCCGCCCAAGGTCCGGAGGAAGTCGTGAATTTTCTCGAACGCCGCGCGGCGGGCGCCTCCAAGGCGACGGCGGCCGGCCGGGGGAGGGACTAATGGAAGCCACGCGGGCGGAAAAGGCGCGTCTGGGCGCCTTTCTCCTCATTTTGGCCGTGGCGCTCGTCGTCCTGGTCTTGTTCCTGGTGGGCAGCCGTCTCATGGTGCGCACCGACTCTTACTTCACCCGCATGGAGGAATCCGTCACCGGGCTCGGCCCCGGATCCACGGTCCGCCAGAACGGCGTGGACGTGGGCCAGGTCACCGCCATCGCCGCCGACAGCGCCGACATCCGCCGCACCGTGGTGCGTTTCCGGGTGCGGAAGGGCACGCCCATGAAGCGCGACATGACCGCCGTGCTCGGCAGCTACGGCATCACGGGGCTCAAGTACCTCGAGCTCACCGGCGGCAGTTATGGCGCGGAGGATGTCCCCGTCGACGGCGAGGTTCGCTCCGACCTGTCGATGCTGGGCCGCCTCGCCTCGCGCGCGGACTCGATCGCCTGGAAGGTGGACCGCCTGCTGGGCAACGTCATCGCCATCACCGAGATGGACAACCGCGAGCATCTCAACCGCATGATGGCCGCCTCGGCCGGATTGGCCGAGGCGCTCGACTCGCTGGTGCGCGACGTCCAGGGCGTGCAGCCGGGCCGCCGCATCTCCGGGCTTCTCGACCAGGCGGACGCCACGGTGAAGATCGCGCGCGGCAAGGTGGAGCGCTCGGACCTCGAGGGAACCTTGCGCGAATACCGCAAGACCGCGCAGGAGATCCAGAAGGTGGCCGCCACCCTCGACCTGACCGTGCGCCGGACGCAGGAGGACCTCGCCGTTTCCATGTCGAACCTGCGGGAGAGCCTCAAGAACATGCAATCGTTCACCCGGCAGATCCGGGAAAACCCCTCGGTGCTTTTGCGCCGGGAGGACAAGCAGGAGAGGCGGCAGTGATGGACCGGAACGAATTCTTCGACCTCGATGCTTCGCGTGTCGGGGGTCGGGAGGCGGGAGGCGGGCATGGGCGACCCATGGGTCGCCCATGCCACATCCGACACCCGGCACCCGACCGCGTCGGCCCGTCCAGCCGCCCCTTGCTGTCGGCATTCGCGGTCGCGGCGGCCTTCCTCCTCTCAGGCTGCTTCTTCGGGCGTTCGCCCGAGACCAAGTACTACACGCTGGACTATTCCCCCGCCATTCCGGCGGAAAGGCTGGAGAGGGGACCGTACCCGTTCACCGTGCGGCTGCGCGAGCCGACCATCGCCGAGGCCTACCGCCGCAGCCAGATCGTGTACCGCAAAAGCGCGTACCAGATGCAGTTCTATTCCTTCCATCTTTGGGCGGTGGATCCCGAGCGGATGGTCGGCGACCTGCTCTTCAAGCATCTGCGCGCCGCCCGGCTGTTCGAGAACGTCACGCGCATCGCCCAGACCGTTCCGCCGGATTTCCAGATCACCTGCGACGTGCGCGCCATCGAGGAGTTCGACTCCCCCGACATGTGGTACGCCCACCTCGCGGTGGAGTACCAGCTGCTCGACGAGCGCACCGGCGACGTGTTGTGGAAACAGCTTTACGACCTGCGCAAGGCCGTGCCGCAGCAGGAGCCCGTGTACGTGGTGCGCGAATTGGCCGCGCTGATCTCCGTGGCGCATGATCGCCTCGTGGAGGAACTCGAACCGGTGTTGCAGGAGGCCGTGCGAAAGAGGGGTACCTCCCCGGCGGCGCGTTGATGGCCATGAAACCCATGTCCAGCTCGCGTTTCCTCGCCTTCGCCGCCCTGCTGTCGGCGGCGGCGGTTCCCGCCGTGGAGTACGACCTGCCCGGCGAAGAGGTGGTGACGCAACCCCGGTCGGCCGCCCCGCCCGCGCCGCGCGGCGCGGCGCCGCTGTCCGATTCGGTGACGGGCGAGAACTGGATGGCGCCGCCCGTGCACGAGCAGCTCGCGCGCGACCCGGTGCTCGTGTCGCTCGGCAAGGGCGCGCTTTTCGTCCCGACCTTCAGCGAGCCCCGGCGCGAGCCCGACGTCGCCGTGTTCGACCCCGAGACCGGCGACCTCTTGGCCACCGGGCAGACGGGGCACCGCATCCTGCTCGACGCGGGCGATTACGAGATCCGCCTCGGTTCCGGGTCCGGCGCGCGCCGGATGCGCAAGGATGTGCGCGTCGATGAAGGGGGCACCTCCGTGGTGTATCCCGACTGGGGAGGGTTGCTGGTTGAAACGCTCTCGGAGACCGGGGAATACCTCGACGAGCAGTACGACGTGGTGCGCATGGGAGACTGGGTGAACTACGGAAGCGGCCAGGGCTACAAGGAAGAGCGCCTTCAGGACATCGACGTGTGGATCCTGCCGCCGGGAGTATACCGCATCTCCAAGGTGGGCGAGAGCTACAACTCGCTGCGCAACTTCGTGACCGTGCAGGTCAACCCCGGCGAATTGCATTCCATGGAGATCATCTACGCCCAGGACGGCAGCGGCAACCTGATCGCCGGCGGCATCAAGTCGCTGAATACCCGGGTGCGCGCCGGCCAATACTGGACCTACGGCCTGCGCGCCGGCGGCAACGCCAACTTCGCCCGCGAGGTGGACGCCGCCGACGTGGTCACACAAAGCCTGCTCTTTTCCACCGACATGCGCTTCAGGGCGCGCTACGACCGGGCAGCCTTCTTCGGCATCACCGAACTCTTCATGCAGAACGGCTTCAGCAAGGCGGAGGGGCAGGATTTCGTCACCACCACCGACAACCTCCAGCTGCGCTCCACGTGGGTGCGGCGCCTGAACAACTGGCTGGGGCCCTACGTGCGCGGGCAGGTCTCGACCCACCTTTTCCCCGCGGAGACCGATCTCGACACGATCCTCATCACGCGCGCTTCGGGAGTCGTCGACACGGTCGCAACGGGCGGCAGCTTCGAGACGCAGCCGCCCCTCTTCCCCCTTTACCTGGCCCAGGGCGCCGGCGTGAACATCGAATGGCTCTCGCGTTACGAGCTCGAAGTCTCGACGCAGCTCGGGGTGGCGGCGCGCCAGAAGGTTTCCCGGGGGGATTACGAGTTGCTCGGCGCCGGCACCTACGCCGAGGCCACCACGACGCGCGAGGTGGGCGCGGAGGGCGTGCTCATCGCGCGCCTGCGCCTGGGTTCCCGCTTCACGCTCGACCTGCGCGCCGAGGCCCTGGCCGAGAACGCGGACCTTTCGAATACGCGCCTGGAGAACTTCGAGTCGGACCTGCGCTTTTTCATCACCCGCAACATCGAGATCGGGTACCTCTTCCGGACGCGCGAGGACGAGGACGCCGAGAACCGCTTCCCCCGCACGCACGGCGTGTCGCTGCGGGTGAACTTCAACTACTGAGGTGATTGACGGCGATGCCGCGTCGCCGGCCCACCCCGGCTGCGCCGGGGCAAACCATTGCCCGGGAAGATCCCCCGAACGATAAGGCCTCCCGTGATCGGGAGGCCTTATGCCGCCGGAGCATGCCCCGGCATTTCGTCCTTCGGATTCGGGCCAGGTCCCTCGCTTCCCGCGCGGGCGCTTGCTACGCCGCCACCGCTCCGTTCACCTTCGTCGCGGCCCGCTCCGCGGCCTTGATCTCCTTCAGCTTCGCGAACTCCGGCATCGCCTTGTAGTGCTCGTCCAGCGGGAAGCAGCCCGACTTCAGCCCGTTGCGCGGCGCCGTCGTGCAGTCCGAGAACGTGCGGCAGATCTTCTTCGTCTCGATGGCGCCGTTCTTCAGCGAGTCGGCCACGATGCCGGGATAGGAGAGCATCATGCGGCCGATGCCCACGACGTCCGTCCAACCCTTGCGCACCAGCGCCTGCCCGACCTGCGGCAGGAACTCCTGCAGGTAGGTGAGGCCCGAGCTGACGAGCGGCATTTCGGGCACGGCCTGCTTGAGCGCGCGCACCACGTTCGCCTGGCGCGCCACGCCCACGATCGGATCCTCGGGCGGCTGGTAGCCGTCGGAGGGCGGATAGAGCGCGGGCCGCTGGATGTGCGGGTTGTAGTAGGGCGAGCCGCACGAGACGTTCACCGCCGCCACGCCCCACTCCTTGAGCATGCCGAGGTAGCGGATCGGCTCGGCGAGGTCCATCTCCACGGGATTTTCGGGGTTGACGCCGAACCCATAGCGGTAGGGCAGGAGATCGGAGAAATCCTCCGGAATGCCGGTGGCGCCCGCATCGGGCCCCTTGCGGAACGGCACCCAGTCGAAGGCCGAGAGGCGCACGCCGATGATGAGCCTCGGCGCCGCCTGCCGGATGCCCTCGATGATCTCCCGGGCGAAGCGCGAGCGCTCCTCGAGCGTGTCGCCGCCGTAGGCGCCGTCGCGCGTGAAGGCGGAGAGGAACTCGTGGCCCAGGTAGCCGTGGCATTGCTTCACGTCCACGAAGGGCACGCCCGACTTCTCGGCCAGCACGGCGGCCCTCACGTAGTCCTCGATGAGCCGCTTCACCTCGTCGTCGGTGAGCACGGGCTGGTCGGCGCGCACGTTGTACTTGCGGTCCACGATGGGGTGCCGGTAGGCCAGCGAGGGCTCGAACACGGTCTTTTGGTTGGGGCGCGAGAAGCGGCCCGAGTGCGTGAGCTGATAGCCCCACAGCACGTCGTCGTGCGTGCCCATCACCCGGGCGTGCGCATCGAGCGCGCGTTGCGCCGCCTCGCGGATCAGCGGCGCGTTCTCGGCGTTCAGCACGAGCTGGTTGGGGTTGGCGCGGCCGTCGTGGCGCACGGCCATGGCCTCGAAGCCCCAGATCAGCTTCGCCCCCGACTCGCCGAAGCGTTCCCAGCGACGGATCAGGTCGGGAGTCGGTTTGCCGTCGGCCGTGGTGTCCCACCCCTCCATGGGGTGCACGGCATACCGGTTGCCCAGCTTGAAGCCCCCGATATCCAAGGAAGCCGCCAAGGGCGATTCCGGGGCCTTTTCGATGGAATCCTCGACAGGGAGTTCGAGGCCCAAGGCGGCGATCCTTTCGCGAAAGGCGGCCGCGGTCTTCATCGTGGGGATTTTTTTGATATCCATGGTTTCCTGTTGCGAAAGTCCAATTTCGGCATATATTATAGCCCGAAAGAAAATTTCTCGCATGGGATTTTTCGTGAAGGTCATTTTATGACGATTTTTCGAAACGGGCAAAAAAGCGGGGAAAAAGGCGCGATGCGCCCCAGGCTCCGCGCCGTGCGCCTGTTTCGGCGTGTGGTGCGCACCCGCTTCCCGTTTCGTTTCGGCAGGGCCAGCATGACGGAAATGCCGGTCGTGTACGTGCGGGCCGAATGGGAAACCGAGAGGGGGGGGGCCTTCGAGGGTGTTTCGGCCTCGGGAATTCCGCCCCTTTGGTTCGACAAGCGCGAGGGAAAGACCGCCGCCGACAACGAGCGGGACCTGCTCGCCTCGCTGGCCGCCGCGGCGGAGGCCTACCAGGCCGAAGGCTTCGGGACCGCGTGGGGGCTGCACCGCTCGGTCACTCCTTTCGTCCGGGGAGCGTTGACGGCCAAGGGGCAGGCTCCGCTGGCCGCGGGCTTCGGCCCCGCGCTGCTCGAAGCCGCCTGCGTGGACGGCGTCTGCCGCGCCTCCGGCCTTTCCTTCTTCGACGCCCTGACGACCGGGGCCTTGGGCGCGCCCGGGGAGATCCTCGCCGCGCTGCCGGCCAAGCCCCTCGACACCGTTGCGCTTCGCCACACCGTCGGCCTCGCCGACGCGCTCGCCTCTTCCGAGGTGACGGAGCCGCTCCACGACGGGTTGCCCGAGTCGCTCGAGCAGGTCGTGGAGTTCTACCGCCCGCGCTACTTCAAGGTCAAGATCAGCGCCGACGCGGCGGAGACCTTGCCGCGCCTCGCGCGCATGGCCGAAATCCTTCGCAAGGCCGGGGACTACGCCGTCACGCTCGACGGCAACGAGCAGTTCGCCACCATGGACGCCTTCGCCGCGTTCCTGGACGCGGCGAGGGCCGAGCCCGGGCTCGGCGACTTCTGGGGCCGCGTGTTGTGGATCGAGCAGCCGGTGCGCCGCGACGCGGCGCTCGATCCGTCCTGCGCCGCCGCGCTCGAGCGCGTGTCGGCCTTCCGCCCGGTCATCCTCGACGAGAGCGACGGCGAGGAGGACGCGCTGGAGCGCGGCCTCGCGCTCGGCTACGCCGGCGTCTCGTCCAAGACTTGCAAGGGGCTGTTCCGCTCGCTTTCGCACAAGGCGCGCCTGCGCGGCGTCCCGAACGCGATCCTTTCCTGCGAGGACCTCACCACCGTCCCCGCGCATCCCTTGCAGCAGGACTTGTGCCTCGCCGCCGCGCTCGGCCTCGCGAACGCCGAGCGCAACGGCCATCATTACATCGTGCCGTCGGGATTCCTCTCCGACGCCGAACAAGCGGCGCTCCTCGAAGAATGCCCCTCCCTTTATTCCGCCGCTCCGGGTTCCCCTTCGGGTTCGCTCCGGGTGCGCATCGCGGAAGGCGGATTCCACCTCGCCGAGGTGAACGCCGCCAAGGCCTTCGGAACCGCGTCGTTGCCCGACTGGGGCGCGCTTAAGGAGATTGCATGACGCGCGGGAGCCCGTCAACGCCGCAGGAGCCATCGGGCCGCAAACGGAGCCGCGGGAAGCGGCGGATCCGGCCGCAGGACAACGGACAGTCGAACCACGAAAATTCACCGGGGAGGATCCCATGCCGTCCGGCAACTACAACTTCGCCATCCTGAGGAACCTGCGCAAGGCCCAGGGGTACACCATCGCCGACGTGGCCCAGAACTCGGGCATCTCCACGGCGGTGATCTCGCGCATCGAGCGCAACCAGGCCATGCCCGAGCTGGAGACGCTGGCGCGGCTCTCCAAGGTGTTCGGCATCTCGGCCACCGACCTCTTGGGCCTGGCGGAGAACCGCACGGCCCGCACGGTGGACGCCCAGCATTACAACTCCGGCGGATTCCACTTCCAGCACGTGCATTTCATGGATCTCCAGGTCTTCATCGGATCCGCGTTGGCGGGCGCCCGGGTGAACCGGCCCGAGGTGCACCACAACGACACCGAGACGTGCTGGGTGCTCGCCGGCAGCATCGAGCTGCGGGTCGGATCCGACAAGTACACGCTCAAGGAGGGGGAAGCCATCCAGTTCGACGCGGTGCTCGAGCACGAGTACCTCGCCCTGCAGGATTGCCGGATCCTGATGCTCCACGTTCACAAGGGAAAGAGGATTTAACCGCGATGCGCATCCCCTCGAAGACGGGCGGGCTCAAGCCCGCCGACCTGCTCCCGCGGCTCGCCCGCATGTGGGAGCTTTCCGCCGCCAAGATCCAATCCCTCGAGAAGACCTGCCCCCCGGGCTCCGGGGCTCCCGTCTTCACCGTGGAGGGCAAATACACCGCGCGCGGGTGGACCGAGTGGACCCAAGGATTCCAGTACGGCTCCTCGGCGCTGCAGTTCGACGCGACCGGCGATCGCGCCTTCCTCGACCTGTGCCGCGACCGCACCCTGAACGTCATGGCCTCGCACCTCACGCACATCGGCGTGCACGACCACGGCTTCAACAACGTGAGCACCTACGGGAACCTTTGGCGGCTCGCGAAGGAAGGCGCGTTCGACGCGCCGGAGTACGAGGTGAACTTCCACGAGCTGGCCCTCAAGGCCTCGGGGGCCGTGCAGGCCGCGCGCTGGACGAAGATTCCCGGCTCGGCGGAGGACGGGTTCTTCAAGACCTCGGGTTACATCCACTCCTTCAACGGCCCGCACTCGCTGTTCGTGGACACCATCCGTTCGCTGCGCGCGCTGGCCATGGCGCACCGCTTCGGCCACGTGCTCATGGGAGAAAAGGACGCGAAGATCTCGCTGCTGGGCCGCCTGATCGAGCACGCCCACGCCACCGCCCGCTTCGCGATCTGGTACGGCGAGGGGCGCGACCATTACGACGTGCGCGGACGCACCGCCCACGAGAGCGTGTTCAACACCACCGACGGCAGCTACCGCTGCCCCAACTCGCAGCAGGGTTTCTCGCCCTTCACCACCTGGACGCGCGGGCAGGCGTGGGCCATGCTCGGCTTCGCCGAGCAGCTGGAGTTCCTCGCGACCTTGCCCGATTCCGAATTCGAGGCCTTCGGCGGCCGCGAGGCGGTGACGGCTCCCTTCCTCAAGGCCGCGCTGGCCACTTGCGACTACTGGATCGAGGACACCCCTGCCGATGGCATTCCGTACTGGGACAACGGGGCGTCCGAGTTGCACAAGCTGGGCGACTGGCGTTCGAAGGTCGCCGATCCGTTCAACGACCACGAGCCGGTGGACAGCTCCGCGGCGGCGATCGCGTGCCAAGGCCTCATCCGTCTCGGCGTTTATCTCGAGAAGTCGGGAGCAGGGAGTCGGGAGTCGGGTGCCGCAAGGGCGACCCATGGGTCGTCCCGGCCCTCGCAGGACTACATCCAAGCCGGATTGACGATCCTGAATCGTTTGCTTGAAGAGCCCTATCTCTCGACGGATGCCGGCCATCAGGGCCTGTTGCTGCACACGGTGTATCACTGGCCCAACGGGTGGGATCACGTGCCCAAGGGCGCGAAGGTGCCTCGGGGCGAGGCCTGCCAGTGGGGCGATTACCATCTGCGCGAGGCGGCGTTGTACGTCCAGCGCATGGCCGAGGGACGCCCGTACTACGCCTTCTTCGGTCCGGCCGCTCACCTCGGCTCCGCTCGGTGAGCGGACACAAGGAATTCGGACAATGAAAAGACGAGTGGCATTGGTCACGGGGGGAACGCGGGGGATAGGCTTCGGGGTCGCCGTGGCGCTCGGCAAAAGCGGCTTCGACCTCGCCGTGTGCGGCGTGCGCGACGAAGCCGCGGCGAAGGAGTCGGTCGGGAAGCTGCGTGAGGCTTCGGGCGCTGAAGTCCTCTACGTGCGCGCCGACATAGGGTCGAAGGCCGACCGCGAGGGCCTCGTCGCCTCCGTCGAGAAACATTACGGCGCCCTGCATGTGCTGGTGAACAACGCGGGCGTTGCCCCCGACGTGCGCGCCGACATCCTCGAGGCGGGCGAGGAAAGCTTCGAGCGCCTCATGCGCATCAACCTGCAGGGGCCTTACTTCCTCACCCAGGCCGTCGCGAACTTCATGATCCGGCAGAAGAAGGCGGACGCCTCCTTCGAGGGCGCGATCGTCAACGTGACGTCGATCTCGGCGGAGGTGGCCTCGGTGAACCGGGGCGATTATTGCGTGAGCAAGGCGGGCCTCGGCATGGCGACGAAACTCTTCGCCGCGAGGCTCGGCGAGTTCGGCATCCCGGTCTTCGAGATCCGGCCCGGCGTGATCGCCACCGATATGACCGCGGGGGTCACGGCCAAGTACGACGCCCTCATCGCGAACGGACTGACCGTCGAACCGCGCTGGGGCACCCCCGACGACGTGGGTCGCGCCGCGGCCGCCCTGGCGCGCGGGGAGATGCCCTATGCCACCGGCAGCGTGATCCACGTGGACGGCGGGTTGACGCTGCAGAGGTTATGAAAACCGTGAATCGTGGATCGTGGGTGTTGGAAAGTCGGCTGGAGTTGAAGCCCCGCACGAGTTACACAACAACCAACACCACCACACCAACACACCACAACCCCACTAACAAGCTTGCACATACATAATCTCACACTCTAGCCACTCCACTTACTACCCTAGAGTGCTACCCATTGACAATCACTCATCATCAACTCGAACCACAAGGGACAAGTCAACCTTGT
>CBFGVC010000061.1:0-11066 GCA_965652255.1 uncultured Fibrobacteria bacterium
GGAGAGTCGGTCCGCGCCAAGGTCCCTTTCAAAAAGCCCCATCCGGAAACACCGGATGGGGCTTTTTCGTTGGGCGGCTACCGACGAAGACCCGCCTCCGCAAGAACACCCCCGCCGATAAATTCATGTCCGGCGGAGAAGCCCCCCTTATTTTTTCTTCCTTCGTTTTCGCGGTCGCCGGGCGATGGCGCTTTCCCCATTGGCGGCGGGTGAATCGGGTTCGTCGGCCTGCTTCTGGGTGAGCGGCTGGGCCCTGCGTTGCCCGTGCTTGCGCGCCTCGATGTTTTCCTCGCGGCGGCGGTAGCGTTCGTAGCCCGGATCGCCCGGGAAGCGCCGCCCCTGTCGCCGGGCCGAGACCTGGGTGACCTCGGCTCCGAAGAAGAGGATTTGCGCGGAGTAGTACACCCAGAGCAGGATGATGACGAAGGAGCCCGCGGCCCCGTAGATGGAGCCGAAGGAGCTGCGCCCCAGGTACAAGCCGATCAGGTAGCGGCCGATCGAGAAGAGCAGCGCGGCCACGGCCGCGCCGAGCCACACGTTGCGCCAGCGGATCCTCACGTCGGGAAGGATCTTGTAGATGGCCGCGAACAGCAGCACGGTGACGCCGAACGACACGACCCAGTTGAGGAGGCTGAGCAGAGGAAAATAAGCGGGGACGAAGCCGGAGAAGAATTTTCCCGCGGCCGAGAGGCTCGCGCTCAGGACGAGGGAGACGAGCAGGAGGAACCCGATGGTGAGCACGAGGGAGAACGAGAGCAGGCGCTGGCGCACCAGCGGCCAGAGGCCCTTGCCGCGCACCGGCGGCGCTCCCCAGATGAGGTTGAGGGCTTCCTGGAGCTGCGCGAAGGCGCGAGTGGACCCGAAGAGCAGGACGCCCACGCCGACGAGCGTGGCCGCGAGCCCGGAACCCGGATCCCAACCGGTGTCCACCAGCGTGCGGAGGTAACCCGTGCCGCCGGGACCCACCAGGCCCTCCATCTCGGCGAGGATCTCGTGGCGGGCCTCGCTGTGGCCGAAGAAGAATCCGGCCACGGCGATGACGATGATGAGCAGGGGCGCGAGCGAGAAGATGGTGTAGTAGGCGAGCGCGGCGGCGAGCCGCGTGGCCCCGTCGCGGCTCCACTCCATGACGGCCTCGCGGATGTAGCTGGCGGGCGTCGCCAGCCAGGGCGTGGCGGCCAGCCGGCGGGTGAGGGCGTTGTCCGTGAGGCGGGCCTTGGCGCGGGCCGAAAAGCGTTTCAGGAATTTCAGGAAGCGCTTCATCGTGACCCCCGCCTCTATACTATACGGAAGTCCGGCGGGGCGCGACTGATCTTACTATTTGAAACACTGGCGGGGGCACGGGTCAGGCACGGGCTTGGTATAGTGCTGCAGGGATGGACACCGGTCGGCATCACGGTTCCCTTTCGGCGCGAAGCCCTTCCGGACGCGCTCGCGGACGGGGAATCGCCTGGATTTGGGCGCTCGTCGCGGCTCTCGCGGGCGCGATATTCCTGGTTTTCCGCGATGTGGATTGGCAGGGCATCTTTTTGGCCTTGATCGGCTGGGTCCAGGCCCGGGGGCCGGAGGCGGCGCTGTGGCTGTTCGCCTTGCAGGTGGTCCAGGTCGTCCTCGCGGTTCCGGGCCCGTTTTTCACCATGGGGGCGGGCATGCTCCTGGGCACCGTGACGGGGTCGTTGGTGGCGGTTTCGGGTTCAACGACGGGCGCTGTCGTGGCCTACGCGCTGGCGCGCTACGCGCGCGGGCGGCGCGCCGGGGGATCCGGTGCGGAATCGTCCGCCTTGCCGGGGCGCTGGGCCTCGAATCCGCGCCTCGAGGCGCTCGGGCGCTTCGTCATGGGCGGCGGCTGGAGGATCGTGCTTTCCTCGCGCCTCATCCCGGGCTTCCCCTTCAAGCTCTCCAATTACTTCTTCGGGTGGGCCCGATATCCGTTCGCGTCGTTCTTTTGGGGAACGTTCCTGGGGATAGCTCCCCTCACCATCGTGAGCGTCTCGGCCGGGGCGCTCGCCACCGACATCGCCATGCTCTCGCGCTCCGGATCCGAGGGCATGGGGAACAGCTGGATGCTTTCGCTGGGCGTGTTCGCGGTGGCGGCGCTGTTGCTGGCCTGGGCGGGGTGGCGCGCGCGCGCCGGGATGCGCGCGGGATCCGGGAGGAAGGAGGCGGGAGGATGATCGGCAGGCTGCACGTGCGTTGGCGCCGCCTGCGCGGCCTGTTCAGCCGCAGCGAGTGGATGACGCATCTCCTGGCTCTCCCGCGCTTTCCCGACGACGGGGTTCCGGGGCTCGTGCTGATCCAGATCGACGGGTTCTCGCACCAGGAGCTCCAGCGCGCGCTCAAGAAGAAGGAAATGCCTTTCCTCGCGCGCCTCCTCAAGCGCGAGCATTACGAGTTGCGGCGGCTGTATTCGGGCTTGCCGTCCAACACCCCGGCCATGCAGGGCGAGCTCTTCTACGGCGTTCCCGGCGCGGTGCCGGCCTTCGGGTTCTTCAACCGCGAATGCGGGAAGATCTGCAAGATGTTCGAAAGCGACTCGGCGCGGCGCGTCGAGGCGGAACTCGCGCAGAAGGGCGAACCCCTCCTCAAGGGCGGCAGCTCCTACAGCAACATCTACACGGGCGGGGCGGCGGAGGCGCGTTGGTGCTTCGCCTCGCTCGGTTGGGGAAACTCAACCAAGGCTCCTGGACCCTTCCTGCTGGTCCTGATCGCCTTCCTGCACGCATACGGCTTCCTGCGCGCCGCGGCCTACGGCCTCGCGGAGCTCGGCTTGGCGGTCTGGGACGCCGTGAAGGGCATCAGCGGCGGAGAGTATCCGCCCCAGGAGTTGAAGTTCATCTTCTCGCGCATGGGCATGTGCATCCTCCTGCGCGAGTGGATCACCGAGGCGGCCAAGATGGACGTGGCGCGCGGCATGCCGATCGTGCACCTCAACTACGTGGGCTACGACGAGCAGGCGCATCGCCGCGGCCCCGAATCGGCCTTCGCCCATTGGACGCTCAAGGGCATCGACGATGCCGTGAAGCGCGTGTGGAAGGCCGCGAAGAAATCGCGGCGGCGGCACTACGAGGTCTGGATTTACTCGGATCACGGGCAGGTGCGCTCGCGCCCGTACCGCAACATCGCGGGGCGAAGCCTGGGCGAGGCGGTGTGGGATTTCTGGCACGGGGACGGGTCGGGGGAGGAACGGGCCGAAGGCAGCGCGTTGGCGCTGCGGGCGCGCCTCCTGGGCGGGCGCAAGCTCCAGAAGCTGTTCCCCGCCGAACCGCCCGCCGAGGGCGCGCCGGAATTCCCGCTGGTGGCGGGATTCGGTCCCTTGGCGCTCGTTTACCTCGGGGAGCACGAGAGCGGGCGACGCGTCGCGCTGGCTCGCCGGCTCGTGGAGGAAGGGCACGTCCCGATGGCGGTCGAAGTCGCCTCGGAACCCATGCGGGGCTGGACGTCGGAGGGCGAATTCGTCCTGCCGCGCGACGCGGAGGCGATGTTCGCGGGCCATCCGTTCCAGGACTCGGTCGTGGACGACCTCGAGCGCCTGCGCCGGCATGCCGACGCAGGCGACCTCGCGCTGTTCGGCTGGAAGCGCGGCATCGAGACGCCGGTCACCTTCGCGATCGAGAACGGCTCGCACGGAGGCCTAAGCCCCGAGGAATGCTCGGCCTTCGTCGCGATGCCGCGCTACCTCGAGCGCGAGTTGCTCGCCCCGGGAGGCCTGCGCCCGGTCGACCTGCATCGCGCGGCGCTCGTCTTCACCGGGCGGCGCGCCGCGGCGGGCGCCGTACACGCGCCTCCCTCACCGGGAAGACCCGAGATCCGGGTGATGACCTACAACGTTCACTCCTGCATCGGGCTCGACCAGCGCCACGACCCGAAGCGCATAGCCCGCGTCATCGCGCATTACCATCCCGACATCGTGGCGTTGCAGGAGCTGGATACGGGGCACGGACGGTCGGAAAGCGTCCACCAAGCCCGGCGCATCGCCGAGCTCCTCCAGTACGAATATCACTTCCACGCCGTGAGGGAGCTGCAGGACGAGCAGTTCGGGAACGCGGTGCTGAGCCGATTCCCCATGCGCCTCTTGCGCGCGGGCGGCCTGCCCTCGATCACCGGTCGCCGCGGCGCGGAGCATCGCGGCGCGTTGTGGGTGGAGGTGGACGTGGACGGAAGCCCCGTCCAGCTGCTGAACACGCACCTCGGCCTGTGGCCGGGCGAGCGGCTGGCGCAGGCGCGCGCGCTGTGGGGCGATCGCTGGCTGGGCGGGCGGCGCACCGACGTGCCGCTGATCGTTTGCGGGGACCTGAACTGCGGGCCGCGCTCGGCGGCTTATCGCGCGCTTCGCCGGGACCTTCTCGATTGCCAGCTGATCCCGAAGGGCCGCCGTCCCGCCAACACATGGTTCACCCGTCTTCCGCTGGCGCGCCTCGACCATGTCTTCGTCGGCGCGCCGCTCTCGGTGCGCCAGGTGCAAATCCCGTCCTTCCACCTGGCGATGATGGCCTCGGATCATTTCCCCGTGGTGGCCGACATCATCCTTCGCCCGGAGGCAAAGGAGGACGCGCACGGTGCGGAAAGCGCGAAGGAGGAGAGCATGGAAGGAGGAACCCATGTGGCTTAAATGGCTCCCTTGGAAGTACATGGTGCGCCAGGCGGCCCGGCGCCGGGGATTCATCGACCCCATTCCCTTGCTGGCCCGGCTCGATGCCCTCGCCCAGCCCGCCGCCACGCGCGCGCCGGTCGAGCTCTTGCGGGCCGGGGCCGTGCTCCACGCGCGCGGCTTCATGAACAACAACGTCATCCAGCACAACCTCGACTGGGTATGGCCGCTGTGGGTACGGCGTCAGTTCGATCCGCGCCACGCCGCCTTCATCCCGCGCGCGTTCTCGATGACCCACATCAACCTGACGCACCGCAACTGGACGGCGGTCGGGTATCCCGGCTGTCCCGAGACGCCCATCGTGGACGCGGCGGGGCTGCTCATGCCGTTCTTCGACAGCTGGTCGCTGGACGGCTGGCTGGCGGGCGACGATGGCCGCATGCTCGTTCCCTCGCGCGCCGAGGGGGTGGTCCAGCGCCTCGAGACGGAGGGCAACCTGAGGGTGGTCACCGATGCCACGCTCGAAGGCATGCGGTTGCGCTTGACCGCCGAGGTGCTCGTCGACGAGGGAAAGCCCGTTTGCCGGATGGACCTGCGCGCCGAGTCCTCGGCGGGGGGGTGGCTGGCGCTGGCCGTGCGCCCGTACAATCCGGAGGGCATCAGCTTCATCAACGACCTGTCCTTGCTTTCGGGGGCCACGGGATGGGAAGTGAACAAGGAGCAGGTCGTGCGCTTCGGCCGCCCTCCCGACGAGCACCTCATGTCGCGCTACCGCGACGGCGACGCGTACCTGGCGCTTCGCGCCGGAAGCTTCAACCTGCGCCCGCACGCGGTGTGCGAGGTCGGAATGGCCACCGGCGCGGCGCTGTACCGGGTCGAACCCGGAAGCTCCGCGGAAACCTCGGCCTTCATTCCGCTGGACCGCGGCGATTCGGCTCCCGCAGCCGTCGCCTTCGCCGCCCGCGAGAAATGGATCGATGCGCTCGCGGGCAGCGCGCCCTTCTCCGGCGGCCCGGGCCGCCACCGTTTTCTTTACGACGCGGCCATCCGCACGACCGTTTTGCTTTCGCCGCGCGAGGTCTACGCCGGCCCTTATACCTACAAGCGCTTCTGGTACCGCGACGCCACCATCATCCTGCACGCGCTGATGTGCGCGGGCCATCGCGCCTTGGCGGAGCGCGCGCTGGATTTCTGCGTGCAGGGGCAGACCGTCACGGGGTATTTCAAGTCGCAGGAAGGCGAGTGGGATTCCAACGGGCAGGTGCTCTGGGCCTTGGGCCGCTACTGCCGCCTCTTCAACGCCGCGCCGAAGCCCGAATGGATCGCGGCCATCCGCAAGGCGGTGCACTGGATCCGGCGCAAGCGCGTCACCGCCAAGGGCCGCCGCCACGACGGGCTCCTGCCGGCGGGCTTCAGCGCGGAGCACTTCGGGCCCAACGACTACTACTACTGGGATGATTTCTGGAGCATCGCGGGCCTGCGCCTCGCCACGGAGACGCTCTCGCGGGCCGGCGAGGACGTCGCCGCCGCCGAGGCGCGCGCCGAGGCGCATGCCCTCGCGCGCGCCGTGGACGCCAGCCTCGCGCTCACGGCGACGCACCTGGGGACCGAAGCCATGCCCGCCTCGCCCTATCGCCGCCTCGACAGCGGCGCCGTGGGATCGGTGGCGGCGGCCTTCCCCCTGCAGCTTTGGCCGCGCGGCGACTCGCGCGCGGCGGCCACCCTCGATTACCTGCGTCGCGAATGCCTGGTGCTCGGCGCGTTCTACCATGACATCAACCATTCCGGCATCAATCCCTATCTCAGCCTCCACGTGGCCCAAGGCCTCCTCCGCGAGGGGGATCCCGCCTTCGGCGACATCATGCAGGCCGTCGCCTTGCTCGCCTCCCCCACGGGCCAATGGCCGGAGGCCATCCATCCGCAGATCGGAACCGGCTGCATGGGGGACGGCCAGCACGCCTGGGCGGCCGCGGAGTGGATCCTGATGATCCGCAACTGCTTTTGCTGCGAGGAGGAATACGAGGACGTGCTCGTGATCGGGGCGGGCCTTTCGATCGAGTGGTGCGACCGGGACGGCGGCGCCGCGTTCGGGCCCGCGCCGACGCGCTTCGGCCCCGTGACCGTGTCCCTCGCGCGCACCGGAGACCGGCTCGAGCTCGCCTGGTCGGGCGAATGGCACGGCAAGCCGCCGCGCGTCGAGGTGCGCTTCGCCCCGAGGGGGGCGCGGCTTCTCGAGGAGCGCGACGGCGCGCGCAGCTACCGGATCGCGGAACCCCATGACGGCGGAGAAACCCCATGAACATCCTCATGATGACCAACACCTACCGCCCCTTCACCGGCGGGGTCCCCCGTTCGGTGGACACGTTCGCCGGGCAGTATCGCCGCATGAAGCATCGCGTCAAGATCGTCGCGCCCGACTTCGAGGGGCAGGTCGAGGAGCCCGACGTGATCCGCGTTCCCGCGCTGCAGAACTTCAACGGCAGCGATTTCAGCGTGCAGTTGCCGATCCCGTTCTACCTCTCCGAGGTCGTGGACGAGTTCGGCCCCGACGTGATCCACTCGCACCACCCTTTCCTGCTGGGCAGCACCGCCCTGCGGCTGGCGGTGCGCCGCGAGGTTCCGCTGGTGTACACCTTCCACACCTTCTACGAGCATTACACGCACTACCTTCCCGGGGGCGACTCCGAGGGCATGCGCCGCTTCGTGATCACCTTGGCGGCGGGCTACGCCAACCTCTGCGACCATGTGGTCGCCCCCAGCGTTTCGGTGCGCGAGGAACTTTTGCGGCGCGGCGTGACGCGGCCCATCGACGTGATCCCCACCGGCATCGACGTGAAGTCCATCGGCGCGGGGGACGGCAAGGCGTTCCGGCGCCGCCACGGCATTCCTCCGGGCGCCTTCGTCGTGGGTTTCGTCAGCCGCCTCGCGCACGAGAAAAACCTGGAGTTCCTCTGCGATGCCGTGCTGCGCTTCCTCGCGCGCGCGCCCAAGGCCTGGTTCGTGGTGGCGGGAACCGGCCCGATGGAGGAGGAGCTGCGCGCGCGCTTCGCTTCCGACCCCTCCAAGGATCGCATCCTGCTCCTGGGAAAGCAGGTGGGAGACGACCTCGCGGGCCTGTACCGCGCGCTCGACGTGTTCGCCTTCGCCTCGCACAGCGAGACGCAGGGGCTCGTCGTCGCCGAGGCCATGGCGGGAGGGGCGCCGGTCGTCGCGCTGCGCGCCTCGGGAGTCGCGGACGTGGTGCGCGACGGCGTTAACGGTCGACTCCTGGAAGGCGAGGATGTCGAAGCGTTCGCCGCCGCGCTCGAGGGGATCCGCTCTCTCGGGATGCTCTCGCGCGCCGCCCTGCGCAAGCGGGCGCGTTCCACCGCCGAGAGCCTCTCGGACGAGGCCTGCGCGCGCAAGGCGCTGGCGCTCTACCGCGCCGCGCGGCGCGAGAGCAAGGCCGCCCACGAGCATGAGACCGCCTGGGACGAATTCATGAAAATAGTGGGCGCCGAGTGGAACCTTTTGGCCAATTTGGGCCATGCGGCGGGAGAGGCGTTTCTCGAATCCACGGAATCGAACGGGAACGGGGGGCGCCCTCCCGGGGCTTCTCCCGCCTGAGAGCCCCCGCCGGTTTCTTGCGGCGCGTTTACGGGGCGGGGAAGGGCGGGAACCGGTGACTTCGCCCCGGAACCGGAAGCGCCCGAAGCGGCCAGGCCGTACCTTGATGGAAGGCCTTTCCCCGGCCGCCGGCCGCAGGAGGATTCCATGACGCATCCGCATCCCGTCCGCTTCTCCTCTCTCCCTCCCGTCCTCGCGTTCGCTCTCGCGTTCGCCGTCGGCATGACACCCGCGCAGGCTCAGGCGCAGGCGGTGGACTCGTCCCTTGGCTTCTTCATCACCGGCCGCAGCCTGGGCACGGGCGGCAACCTCGGCGGCCTCGCCGGCGCCGACGCGCATTGCCAGCTGCTCGCCGACTCGGTGGGCGCGGGCAATCGCCTGTGGCGCGCGTACCTGAGCACGCAGGCCGTGGGCGAGACGCCCGCCGTCAACGCGCGCGACCGCATCGGACAGGGACCGTGGTTCAACGCGAACAAGGTGATGATCGCGGCCAACCTGACCGAACTGCACGACACCGCCAACCGCATGACGATCAGCGCGACGAAGGGGTTGACGCATCGCGGCGCGACGGTGCCGAACAACCAGCACGACATCGTCACGGGCACCAAGCTCACGGGCATGGCGCCCGGCCCGGGAGCCGACAGCACCTGCGCGAACTGGACGAGTTCCTCCACGGGCGGCGCCCTCGTGGGCCATCACAACCGGCAAGGCATTTCCTCGAACATCTGCCAATCCTGTTGGAACGAGTCGCACCGCACGAACGGCTGCACGCAACAGAACCTGCAGCAAGGCGGGGGGGCGGGATACTTCTACTGCTTCGCGGCCGACGCGGGCACGGGGGTGGTTCCGGGCGCGGTTTCGCGACGTTTGGAAAGCGAAGGCCGCTTGGCGCCCTACCTGCTCGGATCGGGCGCGCGAAGGGCGGAAATCGTCCACCGCTTCGAGCTGGAGAAGGAAAGCCGCATCGAGGTTCGGGTTCACGACCTGGAAGGCCGGGGGGTCGCGCTGCTGGCCAAGGGATCTTTCGGGGAAGGTTCCCATTCGACGAACTGGGACGGCAAGGACGCCTCGGGCAAAGCCTTGCCTCCCGGGCTTTACTTCATCGTGATGAAGAGGATGTGAGGAGGAAAGTCCTTCGGCGGCGAAGCGTTGTCGTGGATAGTGGATCGTGAATCGTGGATCGAGGAACGCAAGATCCCAGGTTCAACGATTCACGATCCACTATGCCGCGAGACCGCCCCCTTCTCCTGGGCCGACGCTCCCGCCGCGAGCAACGTGTCGAGGTTTCCGTACGCCACTTCCATCCCGTGTGTCATTCCCGTCGCCGCCGCGCCGTCGCGGGCTTCCTTCGAGACGTACAGCACCGCCATCTCCAGCTCGGTCTCGTCGGGGCCGAGCTCGTGGAACAGCGTCGTCACCACCGTCTCACCGCCCGTCCAGTCCTGGTCGAACAATTCAGTGTGGATGATGCGCTCCGGCCGCAGGACTTCCTTGAAGGTCCCGCCCCAACCCATGCGCCCGTAGCCGCCCTTGAGGTCCATCTCATAGCGGAACGTGCCACCCACGCGCAGGTCGATCTCGCAGACATCCAGCGCGGATCCGTCGGGGGCGAACATCCAGCGCTTCACGAGCTCGGGCTTCGTATGGGCGTCGAACACGAGCGCGCGCGGAGCGCGGAAGCGCCGGGTGACACGGATTTCACGGTCGCTGGGGGTGGAGACCTGAAGCTTGGAGGGGGTCATCTTGTTTTTCCTTCGGGATTGACGTTTTGTCGTGGATCGTGGATCGAGGAACGCAGGATTCCAGGTTCAACGATTCAAGGTCCTAATCAATCTTCCCCGACGTGAGCAGCTCATCCGCCCGCGCGTAGCTCAGTTCCATGCCTTCCACGAAGTCGATCTTCAGGGCTTCCTCGCGCGCCTCGTTCGAAGTGAAGAGGATGGTCATCTCGAAGAGCGTCTTCCCCGGGGCATGTTCCTTGAACAGGCAGGTGTTCAGGGTCTCACCGCCCGTCCAGTCCTGGTCGAAGATCTCGGTGAACGCCAGGAGCGTATGCGGCGCGACCTCCGTGAACGTATCCGACCACCCCATCTCCTCTCCGGATTCCTCGTTGCGCATGACATACCGCGCCTTGCCTCCCACGCGCAAGTCGATCGTGCACTCCGCCATCGACCAGCCGTGAAATCCTCCCAGCCACTGGCGGGCCAGCTCCGGCCTGGTGTGCGCGTCCCAGACCAGGCGCGGGGGCGCCGCGAACTCGCGGGTGAGACGAACCGTGCGGTCTTCGGTCGTGTCGATTCGGATTGTTTGAGCGCTCATGGGGGGAACCTTTCGGGGTGGATGATTTCGCGGGGGGAACTTCGGGTTTATCGGGATCGGCCGGGTTTCCCGACGCGCCGCGGACGTTTCTCCGCCGCGACGAGCCGGGCGAGCACGTCGTCGAGCCGCGCATAGCGCGCCTCCCAGAACGCGCGGTATTTCTCGAGCCATTCCACGGCATCGCCAAGAGGCCGGGCTTCGAGCCGGCGCGGGCGGCGTTGCGCCTCGCGCCCTCCCGATACCAGCCCGGCGCGCTCGAGCACCTTGAGGTGCTTGGAGATCGCCGGCTGGCTCAGGTCGAAAGGCTCGACGAGCTCGTTCACCGTCGCCTCGCCGTCGGCGAGCCGCGCCAGGATGGCGCGGCGCGTGGGATCGGCGAGCGCCATGAACACCGCGTCGAGCGGATCCGGGCTGGGGTTTCTTCGGTGGGAATCATTCATAACCATATGGTAATATAAAAGAAAATCCCCCGCAGTCAAGCCGATTTTTCCGAATTCGCCCATTACCCTTGGGATTGCCCCCTCTCCATCCTCGCGCAGCGTTGGATGGAGAG
>CBFGVC010000062.1:0-10439 GCA_965652255.1 uncultured Fibrobacteria bacterium
CGGGCTTGTCCACGGTGGTCAGGCGCAGGTAGAACTCCGTCTCGAGATCGTCGATCGGGATCAGCTCCGCCTCGTTCTCGCGCGAGAAGAACGCCATCGGCGAGGACGGAGCCTTGCCCGAGGCCTTTTCGGAGACGACGCGGCGCGCCGTGGCGACGAGATCCGCCGTCACCGCGCTCGCGGTGGGGTATCGGCCCGCGCCCGCGCCGGTGAACAGCTGCGGGCCCGCGGCCGAGTTCTTGAGGTACACGGCGTTGAGCACCCCGTGGACCGAGGCAAGCTGGTGCCCCTTCTCCAAAAGCGCGGGGTACACCGCGGCGAAGATGCGCCCGCCCGACTCGGAGACAACGCCCAAAAGCTTCACCTCGCAGCCCAGTTCCCCCGCCATCGCAATGTCGAGCGCGGCCACGCCGCGGATCCCCTCCACGTGCAGCTTCCGGTAATCCACGTACTTGCCGTAGGCGAGCGATGCGAGCAACGCCACCTTGTGCAGCGAATCGATGCCGTCCACGTCGAAGGTGGGGTCGTACTCGGCGTAGCCGAGGCGCTGGGCCTCCTTGAGGGCGGCCTCGAAGGAGCCCTTGTTGGCCGTCATGTCGGTCAGGATGTAATTGCAGGTGCCGTTGATGATGCAGGCCAGCCCCTCGATGTCGTTGCCGACCAGGCTCTCCTGCAGGGCCCGGATGATGGGGATGCCGCCGCCCACGGCGGCCTCGAACATCAGCGAGCAACCGTTCTTCGCGGCCAGGGGGAAAAGCTCGGCCCCGTGTTTCGCCAACAACGCCTTGTTGGCCGTCACCACGTGCTTGCCCGCCTTGAGCGCCGCCTCGATCCACGGCTTGGGCATGTCCTCGCCGCCGGCGAGCTCGATGAAAATATCCGCCTCTGGATGCGTGGCCACCGCCACCGGGTCCTTGCTCTTGAGGCAACCCGGATCGGTCACCTTTTCCAGCTCCGCGTCGAACTTCGACCCGGCCGCCACAAAGCGGAAGGAAACCCCCAACTCGCGGGCGTAAAACTCGCGATGCCGCCCGACCAACTCGACGACACCCTGCCCCACCGTGCCCAAACCCACGATGGCCAACCTGATTTCCTGCTTTTGGTCCATGGGGGGCAAAGTTACATCGCCTTTCCGTGTTTATTGGGCGTTTTTGCAGGGGCGGGATCGTTCCCGGGCCAAGGGTCCCCCCGGGGGGTCTATCGGATCACCCGGGAGCGCATGGGCAAAACGAACTTTCGCGATACGAAATATCCCATTCGACCCTATATTTCGGGGACCCGAAAACAAAGGAACCCCCATGCACAGCTCCATTCGCGCATCGATCGCCGGTCTCGCAGCCACCGGACTTTTCGTCGGTCTCGCCAGCGCGCAAGGGGGGCCGAGCGACTCGGCCTGGATCCAGTTGTTCAATCCCAAGGACACCAGCCTGGCGACGGATTGGGACATCAAGATCACCAGCCGCGCGCTGAACGCGGACCCGCTCAATACCTTCCGCTGGGCCGTGGTGGGATCGGACACCGTGCTCGAGGCGAACATCAGCAACTACACGAACTTCAACAACCAGTTCGGGCATATCGGCTACAAGCACCGGGCTTTCAATTATTTCATCGTGCGCGTGGAGCACCAGTTCTTCGGCAGCCAGGCGCCGGGCAACCCGGGAAGCTGGGCGGTGCAGAACAACGGGATCATGCACCACTCGCAGTCGGCCGCCAGCATGGGCCAAAACCAGAACTTCCCCGTCAGCATGGAGGCCCAGTTGCTGGGTCCGGGCAACACCGGCTCCGACAACAACAGCACGCTGAACCTTTGCACCCCGGGGACGGCGTTCCATACCCAGCCCACGGGCGGGAACGCCAACACCACCCACTGCACCTCGGCGAACGGCGTCCACAACCGCGCGCTCGCGCTCGCCCCCAGCTGGATGACGGTCAAGGTCCACGCCCTGTCGGACTCGATCATCCGGTACTACTACAACAACGGCACCCAGGACAGCCTTGTCTTCACCTACTACCGCCCCATCCACCACAATGGCGACAACAGCGTGAGCGGGGGATTCCTGAACGGATCCGGGTATCCGATGGCGAACGGCACGGCCCTCAAGGGCGGATACATCCTGTTCCAGTCCGAGTCCCACGGCACCCGCTTCCGCAAGATCGAAGTCCTCGATCTCGAAGGCTGCATGACGCCCGGCGACGTGAACTACAAGACCTACCTCGTCAAGCACGACTCCACCGCCTGCGGCGGCACTTCGGGTATCCGGGGTCAAAGCCCGCGCGAGGCGCGCGTGGCCGCTCCCATGAGCTTCGTCGGCGACGCGATCAAGGTGGGAGGAAACTCCGTGGTCACCCTC
Source organism: uncultured Fibrobacteria bacterium (assembly GCA_965652255.1). Lineage (GTDB taxonomy): Bacteria > Fibrobacterota > Fibrobacteria > UBA11236 > UBA11236 > UBA11236. The sequence goes on from CBFGVC010000062.1 coordinate 2,352, forward strand.
GAGGTATTCGACCTGAGCGGCGCGCGCGTGGGCTTCCACAAGGCGCAAGCGCCCTTCCAGTGGACGCCGGGAATCCGGGCGGCGGGCATGCACCTGATCCGCGCCACCACGCCGCAGGGCGTATATACGGAGAGGATGACGCTGTTTTAAAGGGCTGTCGGCACCTCGATACAGGCGCGCAAGCGCGCCCACTCGGTGACCGACATCCCTTCCGCCGATTCATAAGGTCACCAACAAGCAGGCCTCCCAAAAGGGAGGCCTGCTTGTTTTCTCTCCCGGCACTATCGGTCGCCGAGTGCCCGCGCCTGCGCGGGGGTATCGAGGCGATGCCCTACATCCCCATCCGGATCGTCTGGTGACGCTTGGGGCCCAGCGAAAGCAGGCCCACGGGCACGTCCACCAGTTCCGAGAGCTTGTCGAGGTAGCGGCGCGCGTTCGCGGGCAAATCCTTCGCATCGCTGATGGAGGTCGTGTCGGCCTTCCAGCCCGGCAAGGTCTCGTACACCGGCTTCACCTTCTCAAGCCGCGCGAGCGAAGCCGGAAAGTGGTCCACCCGCGCGCCGTCGATCTCGTAGGCGGTGCACACCCGGATCTCGTCGAAGGTGTCCAGCACGTCGAGCTTGGTCACCGCCAGGTGCGTGAGGCCGTTGACCATGGCCGCGCGGCGCACCACCACGGCGTCGAACCAGCCGCAGCGCCGCTCGCGCCCCGTGGTCGCTCCGAACTCGTGCCCGATGCGGCGCAGTTCGGCCCCGATCTCGCCGGGAATCTCCGTGGGGAAAGGGCCGTTTCCCACGCGCGTGGTGTAAGCCTTCACCACGCCCACCGACTGCTGGATGGCCGTGGGGCCCACGCCCGAACCCGCGCAGGCCGCGCCCGCGATGGTGTTCGACGACGTGACGAAGGGATAGGTCCCGTGGTCCACGTCGAGGATGGTGCCTTGCGCGCCCTCGAAGAGCAGGCTCTTGCCGGCCTTGATCGCGCCGCCCAGGAGCGCCACGCAATCGGCGACGTAGGGACGCAGCGCCTCGCCGTACTTGCGATACTCGGCCAGGACGGGTTCCAGGTCGACCGGCGCGGCGCCGTAAATTTTCACGATGACCTCGTTGTGCGCGGCCAGGGCCTTCTCGAGCCGCGAGCGCAAAAGGTCGGAGTCGAGCAGGTCGCCCACGCGCACGCCCACGCGCGCCACCTTGTCGTAGTAGGCCGGGCCGATGCCGCGCCCCGTGGTGCCGATCGCGTGCTTGCCGGCGGCATTCTCCTTGAGCTGGTCGAGCAGCTTGTGCGTGGGCAACACGACGTGCGCCGCTTCCGAAAGCCACAGGCGCCCCTCGGCGCGAATGCCCTTCTCCGCCACGTCGGCGATCTCGATCAGGAACTGGGCGGGGTCGAGCACCACGCCGTTGCCGATGACGCAGGTGGTGCCCGGGTGCATCAGCCCCGAAGGGAGCAGGTGGAAGACGAACTTCGCGTCCCCCACCTCCACCGTGTGCCCCGCGTTGGCGCCGCCCTGGAACCGGATCACGAAATCCGCCTCGGGGGTGAGATAATCCACCACCTTGGCCTTGCCCTCATCGCCCCACTGGGCGCCCACGATCACGCGATTCGGCATGCTTTCACCCTTGCGAACAAAGGGGCAGAAGGTAGCAAAGGGGGAGTGGGGCGAAGATGCCCCCGAAGGCCCTACTTCAACGAATTGAAGAACACGAACGTCGTCCCGCCGGGGCGCACTTCCACTTGGCGGGCTTCGGTCAGGACCGTGCGCCCGTCCCCGTCCAGCGCCCCCAACTGGAGCTCGCGAACGCCGGCCGGGACCCGCAACGTGGCGACCTGCACCGTCCGCGGCAACAGGAACCACGAGCGCACGTCGGCCTGCTCGAGCTGACCCGAGAGGAAATCGGCCCCGAGGTTGGTCAGGAGGTTGAGGAGGGGGTTGTCCGTCCGCACCTCGGCCTTCGCCCGCTCGGTGGCGAGCGTGCGAACCACCACGCGGGTCACCGTGCGCAAGAGCACCGCCGTGCGGTTGCGCTCGATGTCGGCCTCCATTTCGTCGGCGGCATCCGCCCAAACCTCCCCCCCCACCGTTCCCGCCGCCGTGTCGGCGACCCTCAGCGAGCGGGAACGATAGGGCGTATTCCGCAGCGAGGGCATCGCCCACTTGATCGAAAGGGTGGTGCCTGAACGGGTCGCCCTCCCGCTGCCCGCCTTCGCCGCCTCGGAAGGCGGGAGGCCCGGCGCGGGAAGCGCGTCGGTGACGGTCTTTCCGTTCGCGTCGCGGTAATGGTACACGAGGATCCCGTCGCGCACCCACGTGCCCCAAAAGACCGTCTCGCCCAGCGCCGGGGTGCGGCCCAGCGCGCCGATCACCACCACCGTCCCGGTATCGCCCCGCGGCCGGGAGGCGCGGGGCGGGCAGTCCAGCTCCAGCAGCCGGATATCGTCGGGCCGGTCGGCCGCCCCGAGCAGGCGGCAGGCCAGCGCCGTCATGTCCGGGGGCACGGGCTGCTTCGCGGCGCGGCGAATCCTTACGGCGTGATAAATCGAGATGGCCGCGTCGTCTCCCTCGCCCAGCGCATCGTAGATCAGCGCCGCCACGCCGCGGAAGAGCTCGTCGTCGCGCCAGGCGTCCTTGTCGCCCCCCGCCTTCCGGGCGAACTCGTTCACGAGGATTTGCGCCTGCCGCATCTCCACCCGCGCGCCGTCGAGATCGCCCAAGGCCAGGTAGTTGAAGGCCTGGAACACGCGCAGCCACACGATTTCATGGGGGCGCCCGCGATAGGGTCGCACGTTGTCGTTGACCAGCAGCGAGGCCGCCTCGTTGGTCACCGAGCGGGTGAAGAGGGCGTCGTGGATATCCGCGGCGCGCGCGAAATGGACGATGCTGCTGTCGTAGCGACCTGCGTAGTGATACACAAGGCCGAGATCCATGTTGTAAAGCAGGTCGCTCTGGCTGCCGTAAAGGGAAGAGCGCCCCTCCTTGATCGCGCGCGCCGCGTCGAGGTAATCCTGCGACGCGGCCTGCTTCGCGAGCTTCTCGTAGCGCACGAGGCCGCGGTTGGCGCAGCCCGTCGCGAAAAGGACGAAAAGCGCGAGAAGGACGAGGAGCGCGAAGCGGGGCGCGCGCGCGCCCGGCGCGAGGAAGACGGCCCGACGGCGCATGGGCGGGATCCGGAACCCGCCCTACAGCCCGGTCGAGCTCTTGGTCACGTACTTCTTGATCTTCTTGTCGCCGATCCAGAGCTTGCGGTTGGTCTCGATGTTCACGAGCTCGAGGTTGACCTGGTAGAACACCACCGACCTTCCGCCCTCCTTGTCCACGATCGAATTGATGGTGCCGAGCAGCATCAGTTCGGCGCCGCTCTCTTCCCCGGCCAGGCTGCGCGTCTCCACCGACGCGTGCCTGGCCTGGTCGGCCTTCTCGTCGCGAAGCTGGTCGCGCTCGGCGCTGTTGGCGACGAAGTCCACCTTGCCGGAGTTGATCAGGTACCGCTCCATGTCCTTGATGAAGGTCTCGGCGCTGATATGCTCATGGCTGCGGTTGCGCACCGAGCCGACGATGACGGTGGGGGTCCGGCTCTGGGCGGCATAGGAATTGTACCACGGCGCGTTCAGGCAATCGCGAAGCATTTCCTCGGCCACCAGGCGCGAGTCGGTGTCGTTCCAGCGGCCCGAGAGGTCGATGACGCTGTCATGGGAAACGCGGCTGACCTTGGTGCCGCCGCATGCCGCGAGCAGGGAGGCCGCGAGGGAAAGCCCGGCGAGTCGAAAAATCCTGGGGTTCATGGGAATCCTCCGTTGCGCGGAAAATGAATGCCCATAGTTTAGATAATCGGGGGGGCGCGGCCCATATCGAAGCGTGTTCGGGATTCTTCGACGGCGAGGCTTCATGGGTCCGGGGTTCGGGTGCGGGCTCGGGACCGGAACCCCCAAAAAGCCGGATATCAGGATTGTCCCGAATTCGTGCCGAAAAGTCGCTCCCCGCCCTCCGGCCCGGTCGGGATTGTAGTTTAGCCCGGCAACCCCGCAAGGAGACTTCCATGCGTCATACCCCTTCCGTCACATCCGCCTTCGCCGCCCTCTTTTTCGCCGGCGTCACGGCCCATGCCGCGCCGGACGCCGCTCGCACGGAGAACAAGAACGTCACCGTCGTCACGGCCCACACCACGGCCGACGGAAGCAGCTCCATCGCCCTTGAGAAAATCCAGGATTGCATCCTCGGCCTCCCCGATCCCGAGCGGCTGGAGGCGCTCGTCACCTCGGAGGCCGTGTTCGTGCACGGCCTCAACGGCGACAAGAACCGCAACGAGTGGATCAAATCCTATACGGCGCGCCTCGACGTGGCCTACATCACCCAGGAAAAGGACTTGATCATCGTGACGACGCGCAGCGTGCAAGGCCAGCCGCCCGTGTTCCGCGAGGTGGAGAAGACCCTCCGGCACACCCAGACCTTCATCTCGAATCCCGCCGAGGGCGACGCCTACGCGGGCCGCAGCAACCGACGGTACTACTTCACCACCGCCGAAGGCGCGATCAAGGACGTGAAGGACCGCGCGCGGGTGTGGATCTCGCAGCAGGCCCCGGCGGTGTGCCCGACGCGGTGACGATCAATACGTCAATTTTTTGACGCGCGTCTTCCGCATCGACGAAGAGAACAGCAGCGAGACGTCCAGCCCCGCGGCCTGGTCGCGATGGCTGTTCGCGATGAAGCGGTACGGCACCCGCACGCGCATTTGCAGGTTGTCGAGCACGTCGAGGTAAAGGCCGGCCTGCACGAGGCCCTCGACGCCCAGCCCCTTGCCGAATGCCTCGTCGTCGTAATCGAGCGAACGCAGCCCGGCGCCGACGCCGACGAAGGGCCTGAACGCCATGTCGCCGAACAGGTACGAGACCGACATCGTCCCGCCCCAATTGTTCCCCGGCGCCCACCAGTCCACGTCCAGCCCCAGGTCCCAGTTCTCGCGGAAGCGGATGGACTGGGCCAAAGTGAGCGTCAGGAACTGCTCGCTGATCTCCGTGAGATCGCCCGACACCGCGCCCAGCACGCCGATGCCCGGGCCGATGGCGTACTGGCTCAGGGCCACGGTGGTGGTCTCGGGACGGGTGTTGAGGTTGATCTCCTCGGCGGCCACGTTCGAGGGAGCCGCGGCAAGAAGGGCGACGAACGCGGCGAGGGTGGCGAAAGGAAGGTGGTTGCGCATGGAAACCTCCGGTTGTGGCAAGAAACTAGCAAGGACGGGGACCACAAATCAGCAGGGATGACGCATGCGTCATCCCCGCGGTGCGTCATCCCCGCGGTGCGTCATCCCCGCGGATCGTACCCCACGGTCAGGTTGTGTAGAACCGCCGCGCCAGCCAGCGCCCCGGCAGCATCCACAAAAGCCCGCCCAAGGCCCAAGGCAGCGGCGTACCCGCCGCCAGCATGCCCAATACGTCCGTCACGGGCATCGCCCCCAGCATGCCCCCCACGGTTTTCCCGGTCGCGGCGGGCGAGGCCGGCATGCGGCGCAGGCCCGCGATCGCGTCCCTGAGCAGCCAGGCGAACAGCAGCAACACGGCAACGGCCGCAGCGGCCGCCCAGGTGCGGTCCGTCGAGGCCCATGCCGCCCAACCCGCAAGCCACGCCGCGAGCCCGACGAAAAAGACCCGCACGCGAGCGGGAGAATTTCCCGTCACCTCGTCGCGGGCGAGGTAGGTGACCAGCGCGACGTACAACGCGAGCGAGGCGAGCGCGCCGTACGACGACGGCGGCAGCGAACCGAAGGCGGCGAGCGAGGGAAAACTCAATGCCATGGCCGCGGCGAGGTTGAGCGCCCGGCACGAGGCCATCGAAAGCGGCCCGAGAAAGGTTCCCTTGAGCGCGAAGTTGTAGATGAAAATGGCCGCGACCAGAATCACGCCCACCTGCGCGCTCACCGGATTGGCGACCCAGAGGCAACCGATCCCCGCGGCGAAGAATGCGACGACGAGGAACCACGCGCGGACGAGGGGGACTTCTCCCGAGGGCAACGGGCGATCGGGGCGTTCGTTGCGGTCGGTCTCGATGTCGGCGATGTCGTTGAGGGCCATGCCCGCCATGACGAAGAGCGCGGCGGCGACCAGCGCGAGGAAAAGCGCCGACCATGCCGCGTAGCCGCCGCCGATCCAATAGCCGGCGAAGGCGTTCGACATGGAGCCGAACACGGCGGGAAAGCGGACGAGGCGGAGGTAGTGGCGAAGCATGGGGAGGAAAATAGCTTCGGGGGCGAAGCTTCGCGGGTTCGGGATTCTCCGTAGGCTTTTCTTCGGATGGTTCGGGTTCGGGAGAACGCAAACGGCACGGCAACGCTATATCACAGCCTACGGAACGAGGGAGATGGTCCGTGCCAAGCGACCGTCATTTTCGGGCCAGGGTACCGGGGAACCAGAAGCCCAAGGTGACGCCGAACTCATGAATACGGTACCGCTCTTCAAGATTCCAGCGCACGGCAAAGTGGGGTTCAAAAGTGCGTACGACGCGATCTCCTGAAACGGAGTAGTCGTATAGAACAAGCCACGAGAAAAGAAACATGAGATAAACCTGTGCCCCGATATACTGATCCTTCGCGCCGAGCAAATCCTTGCGATAAAGAGGCGAATCAATGGCAGGGAGAGGGGAACCACTTCCATGCTCGTCTGATTCGGGGAAACCATGAGCTGGATTCCCGCCTCCGCGGGAATGACGAAGACGCCGGAGCTCCGACCAAGCGAGGCAAGGCGGGCCGACGCAACGATACTGGTTGTATCGTGAGGAGGCCCAACGCCGCATCGCGCCGGTCGCAGCCCGGCGAATCCCGGAAGCCCGGGTGCTCCTCGTTCTCGTGCCCAATTACCTTTCCCTCCAATGTCCTTCGAGTCCTACCTCGCGCGCAAATACTTCTGGGCCCAGCGCCGCAGCCTCTCCTCGGGGCTCATCGCGCTGTTCTCGGCGCTCGGGGTGATGATCGGCACGTGGCTCCTCATCTTCGTGCTCTCCGCCATCAACGGATTCGAGGAGGAAGTCCACCGGCAGCTCATGGGCAAGGACGCCCACATCGAGGTCACCCGGCACGGAAACGCCCCCATGGCCGAGCACGACTCCATCCGGCGCGAAGCCCTCGGCGTCCCCGGCGTCATCGCCGCCGCGCCGTACATCCTCGCCAAGACCGTGGTCTCGCATCGCGGCGAGCAGGACGGCATCCTCGTGTACGGCATCGACGCGGAGCTTTCGCGCGGCGTGATCGGCCTCGCGCAGACCATCACGCGCGGCGCCTACCGGCTCGATTCGCTCCCCGACACCTCGGGACGCCTGTTCCCCGCGGTGATCCTGGGCCACGCGCTGGCCGCGCGGCTCGGCGCCTCGCCCGGCGACAAGGTCTTCCTCGCCGACTTCTCGCGCAGCGACTTCACCACCGGGAACATGATCCCCCGCATCCAGCCCTGCGTGGTGGCGGGCACCTTCGAGTCGGGCATGTACCAGTACGACGAGACGCTGGCCTACGTGTCGCTCGAGTCCGCGCAGCGGCTCTTCGGGTTGGGAAGGGCGGCCTCGGGCCTGCAGCTGCGCGTGCGCGACCCGAGCCGCAGCCCCGACCTCGCCTCCGCGCTCGACGCGCACCTGGGCTTTCCCTACCGCGCCGTGGACTGGCAGGCCAAGAACGTCACGCTCATCAAGTGGATGGCCTACGAGAAGGTGCTGGTGGGCCTCGCGCTGGGCATCATCATCATCATCGCGGCGTTCAACATCATCTCGTCGCTGATCATGACCGTCAACGACAAGACGCGCGAGATCGGCGTGCTGCGCGCCATGGGCGCGACGCGCGCGTCCATCCGGCGGATCTTCGTGTACGAGGGGGCGCTGGTGGGCCTGCTGGGATCGGGCGTCGGCGTCGTGCTCGGGCTCGCGAGCTACTGGCTCCAGAAGGAGTTCGGCATCATCCGTTTGCCGGGCGACGTGTACTTCGTGACCACCTTGCCGGTGCAGTTGCGCTGGCCCGACGTCGCGGGGGTGCTTCTCCTGACCAATGCCCTCTGCGTGCTGGCCACCTTGCCCCCGGCCATCAAGGCCTCGCGGCAGGATCCGGTGGAGGCGAT
>CBFGVC010000063.1:0-10074 GCA_965652255.1 uncultured Fibrobacteria bacterium
TACACGTCCAGCTCGCCCACGAGGTGCGCGTTCTCCTCGATGAACTTGCGGCGCGGCTCGACCTCGTCGCCCATCAGCATGGTGAAGATCAGGTCCGCCTCCACGGCGTCTTCCATCGTCACCTTCTTCAGGATGCGCGTCGCGGGATTCATCGTCGTCACCGCCAGCTGCTCCGGGTTCATCTCGCCGAGGCCCTTGTAGCGCTGCATGTAAAGGCCCTTGCGCTCGGGACCGATCTCCGCGAGGATGACGTCCTTCTCCTCCTCGCTGAACGCGTACTTCTCCACCTTGCCCGCCTTGATCTTGTAGAGCGGCGGCTGGGCGAGGTACAGCACGCCCGCGTCGATCAGCGGCTTCATGTAGCGGCAGAAGAAGGTGAGCAGGAGCGTCTGGATGTGCGAGCCGTCCACGTCGGCGTCGGTCATGATGATGATCTTGTGGTAGCGCAGCTTCTCGAACTTGAAGCCGCCCCCCTCGCCGTCCGAATCGCCGAGTCCGCAGCCGATGGCCTGGGCCATGGTAGAGATCTCCTCGTTGGCGAGGATCTTGTCCATGCGGGCCTTCTCGACATTCAGGATCTTGCCCTTGAGCGGGAGGATCGCCTGGAATCCGCGGTCGCGGCCCTGCTTGGCGCTGCCGCCCGCGGAGTCGCCCTCCACCAGGTACAGCTCGCATTCCGCCGGGTTGCGCGAGGAGCAGTCGGCCAGCTTGCCCGGCAGGCCGCCGCCCTCCAGCACGCTCTTGCGGCGCGCCATCTGGCGCGCCTTGCGCGCGGCCTCGCGCGCCACGGCGGCGTTGTAGACCTTGTCGATGATCTTGCGGGCGACGCCGGGGTTTTCCTCGAGGAAGGTCGTCAGGAGGTCGAAGGTCGCGCCCTCCACGATGCCCTTCACCTCGCCGTTGCCCAGCTTGTGCTTGGTCTGCCCCTCGAACTGGGGCTCGTGCAGCTTCACCGAGATCACCGCGACGAGGCCCTCGCGCATGTCCTCGCCGGTGAGCTCGACGTCGCCCTTCTTGTTCTTGCCGAGCAGGTCCTTCGCCTTGTTGTTGATGGCGCGCGTGAGGGCCGACTTGAAGCCCACCACGTGGGTGCCGCCGTCCACCGTGTTCACGTTGTTCACGAAGGAGAACAGGCTCTCGTTGTAGCCCTCGTTGTAGCGGAAGGCGATCTCGAGCGGCATGCCCTGCACGTCCTTCTCGAAGTGGACGGGCTTGTCGAAGAGCGGCTTCTTGTGCTCGTCCATGTACTCCACGAAGGCGGCGATGCCGCCGGGGAAGTGGAACTCGTGGAAGCGGTCGTCCTCGCGCTCGTCGCGAAGCGAGATGGTGAGGCCCTTGTTCAGGAAGGCCAGCTCGCGCAGGCGCGCGCTGAGCGTGTCGAAGTTGTAGGTGAGCTCGGTGAAGATCGCGGGGTCGGGCTGGAAGAAGACGCTGGTGCCGGTCTTGTCGGAAGGGCCCTTGAACTCGCCGGGCGCCACGGGCGCGCCGCGCTCGAAGGCCTGGAAGAACTCCTTGCCGTCGCGGTGCACCGTCACCTCGTGGCGCGAGGCGAGCGCGTTGACGCAGGAGACGCCCACGCCGTGAAGGCCGGCGGAGACCTTGTAGCCGCCCTCGCCGAACTTTCCGCCGGCATGCAGCTTGGTCATGACCAGCTCGACGGTGCCGATGCCCTCGGTGGGGTGGATGTCGGTGGGGATGCCGCGGCCGTTGTCGGTGACGCGGATGCCGTTTCCGGCGGTGATGACGACGTCGATGCGCGTGCAGTAGCCGGCCAGGGCCTCGTCCACGGAGTTGTCCACCACCTCGTACACGAGGTGGTGCAGGCCGCGGCCGTCGGTGGAGCCGATGTACATGGCCGGCCGCTTGCGGACGGCCTCCAGCCCCTCGAGGACCTTGATGTCGCTTGCGCCGTAACCCTTTTGTCCGTCTTCCATGTCCGTCCTTCTTGTATGGGCGAGCCATGGCTCGCCCTTGCAACCCGTCGTCGTCAACGCAACCGCACCTCGCGGACGATCTCGGCGCCCAGCACCGCGTTCGCCTTCGCCCGGATGGCGTCGCGCTGGTAGTGCAGCTCCTGCCTCCATGCCGCGCCGTCCACCTTCACGTGGAGGACGAAGTCCTTGAGCGACTCCAGCGCGGCGACCTTCGCCGCGCCCGCGCCCACGACCTCCTCCCACCGCTCCCGCAGCCGCGTCTCGTGCAGCAGGAAACCCAGCCCGGCCGCCTGCAGCATCTGCTGCAGCGCGCCGCCGGAGCCTCCGATCGGCACCGGGTTCCCGGCCACCTCAGAGGATCCTTCCCTTTTCGAGCCGAAGCTCGGCCTCGACGGCGAAGGGCAAATCCTCGCGGCGCGGGGTGGCGATGAACGCCTGTCCCCGCCCCGCGACGAGGGCCCCGAGGCGCTCGCGGCGCCCGGGATCGAGCTCGGCGAACACGTCGTCGAGGATCAGGATCGGCGGCATTCCGGAAGACTCCTCGAGCAGGCTCGCGGCGGCCAGCTTGAGGGCCAGCGCGACCGACCTTTTCTGGCCTTGGGACGCGAAATCCCGGGCCGGTTTTTGGTCGGTCAAAACTAGCAAATCGTCACGATGCGGGCCGATCGAAGTGAGGCCGGTTTCGCGGTCGCGGAGGCGCGATTCGCGCAGCCGGGCAGCAAGCATTTCGGCCAATGAAGACGGGCTTTCCGACGGCCCGGCCTTGCCGGATAGCGACAGGGAAAGGGTCTCCGCGCCCTCCTCGCTTCCCCCCGCCATTTCCCGGTGGAAACCGGCAGCCGCGGGAGCCAGTTTTTCGACCCAATTCCGCCGCCGGAAAACGATCTCGCCCCCCGCCTCGGCGAGGGTCGCCTCGTAGGCGTCGAGGAGCACTTCCTCCTCGCTGCGCAGGCTCCAGCGCAGCGCCGCGTTGCGCTGCCGCAAGGCCGTGCGGTAGCGGCGGAGGACCTCGAGCGAGGAGGGGTCGAGCTGGCACAGCAGCACGTCGAGGAAGCGGCGGCGCTCCTGCGGTCCGCCGCGGACGAGGTCGAGATCCTCCGGCGCGAAGGCCGTCAGCAGGAAGTGCCCCAGCAGGTCTCCCAGCTTGCGGCTCTCCTCTCCCGCGACCTTCACCCGCGAGCCGCCCTCGCGATACTCCAGCGATTGGACATGGGGCCGGTCCCCGATGGAACCCTCGCCCCGGATCACGAACCCCGCATCCTCCGGCGCGTCCCAGGCGATCAGCTCCTTGTCCTTGCGGGTGCGGCCGGAATGCGCCAGCGCGAGGAAATGCACCGCCTCCAGGAGGTTCGACTTGCCGTGTCCGTTCGGCCCCGCGATGAGGTTGACGCCGGGGGAAAAGCGCGCTTCGAGGCCATGCAGGTTGCGGAAATGGTGAAGCGCGATGCGGTCGAGATGCACGGGGGAAAGGTACGTCGGCGAAGGGGGGTGGGGGGGTCTTCGAGAGCGAAGCTTCGTCGGTTGGGGATTCTTTCGAAGTCCGTTCTTCGGAGGGTTCGGGGTGCTTCGGTGTCGAAGCTTTCGTCGCTACGCGCCTCACCCCCGGCGCCTGCGGCGCCGACCCCTCTCCATCCAACGCTGCGCGAGGATGGAGAGGGGGGAACGCATTCTTCGTCCTCGGTTTCAGGAGCGCGTTGCCGGCCGGGGTGAGGCGCTTCGTCAACGACGAATCCCGAACCATCCGACGCTGCGCGAGGATGGAGAGGGGGGAAACACTCCTCATCACCAAAGGAGCACCGGGCACGCCCCCTCCCCTCTCCGGAACGGGTTTGGCAGGGCTTTGATGTCATTGACGGAGAGAGGGAGGGGGTAGCGCCGACTCGTGCCGAGCGCAGTCGAGGCAAGGCGCCGGGGGTGGGGGTGAGGCCCTTCGTCAACGACGAGTACCTTTGACTCATGTCTTCCCTTCGTCCCTGGCTCTCCCTCTTCCGTCCCTGGAACGCCGCCATCGCCGCGGCGGCCACGTGGCTCGGTTGGGCCTGCATGCGCACGCAACCGCTGGGGCCTCCCGAATGGCAGCTCGCCCTCTGGGGCTCGCTCTCGATGTTCCTGCTGGTGGCCGCGGGCAACGCCGACAACGACGCCCTCGACGCGGAGACGGATCGGGTCAACCGGCCCGGCAGGCCGGTCGTCGCGGGCGCGATCTCGCGCGGCGCGGCGCGCGCCGCGGCTTTCGCGCTCTATGCCTTCGGCATCCTTGCGGCGTGGCTCGGCACGCCGGTGCACGGCGCGCTGGCGGCGGGCATGGCGCTGTTGCTGCTGGCCTACAATCGCCGGCTCAAGGGCGCCCCGCTCGCTGGAAACCTCGTCGTCGCGCTGCTCTGCGCGCTCGCGGTCTGGTTCGTGGAGTTTCCGATGATTCCGCGGGGAACGTTGCCCGCCGCGCTCTTCGCCTTCCTCGCGACCTTCGCGCGCGAGCTGGTGAAGGATGCCGAGGACGCCGCGGGCGATCGCGCCGCGGGGTTGCGCACGCTGGCGGTGGTTTCGGGCCTGGGCGCAGCGCGCAAGGCCGCCTTCGCCACGGTCGTCGTGCTGCTGGCCCTCCTTCCCGTTCCCATGCTGTCGGGTTTCACCTGGCCCTATGCGGTCGTGATCGTGCTCCTGGCCGGCCCGCCGTTGGTGTTGCTGCTCGGCGAGCTCGCTCGCCGCGATGCCGATTTCGCGCGCGCGCAAAAGCTGCTCAAGGTCCTTATGCTCGCGGGAATGATCGCGCTGTGGGCGGGGACGCTGTAACGCCGTTAGGTCGGGCGGGCGCGGGGATTTGTAAGGGCGACCCATGGGTCGCCCTTACAAATCCCCGATCACAAGCGTCCATCCGTGCCCGCCCGAGAGGGCCGAGTGGCCCTTGTAGGCATAGTTGAAGGCGAAGCGCGACCACTTGAGTCCCAAGCCCAGGGTCAGGCGGTTGTCGGCATCGGCCAAGGGATAACCGGCGCGCACGAAAAGGCTGTTGAAGGCCATGTATTCCACGCCCAACGGGAGGACGGCGTCTTCCTCGCCCGCCTTCATGACGTCGACGGCGAGCGCGAGGCGCGAGCCGGGACGAAGGTCGCGCGTCCAGCCGAGGCCCGCGCGCAGGATCGCGGCCGGCTCGGCGTCCTCCAGCGCGCTGCGCGAGCGTCCCGACCAGAAGGCGACGTTGGTCGCGGAAGCGCCCGCCGACAATCCGAAGGGGAGATCGCGGCGCGCGCCGAAGTTCGCCAGGCCCGCCGAGTAGCTCGCGTCGGCGATGTTGTTGCGCGCGTAGGCCAGGGAGGCGCCCCAATCGATGCCGAAGTCGCTCCCCGCGAGGCCCGACTGCAGCTTGAGCGTGTGGGCGCCGTAGGGAGTGGTGGGATTGTTGTCGTCGTCCCAACCCGGGATGTCCTCGAAGCCGAGGTAGCGGGCGTGCAGGGTGACGCGGCGCGTCGCCCACGGCAGGCCCCACGAAAGGTGGCTTGCACGGGCGCCGAACTCGCGCGGCGCGTATTCCTGCCCCAGCGTGAGCGAGCCGCCCGTGCGGGCCGCGGCGGCGGGATTCACCTCCGCCTCGCCCGCGCCCTCGGCGAGCGCCGCGCCCGCTCCGCCCATGGCGACCGCCCTCGGCGAGAGCGGAAGCTTCAGAAACTGGAACCCGGGCGCTTCCGGATCCATCCCCGCTTGCGCGCGCGCGGCGGAGGGAAGCGCGCATAGCACGGAGGCGAAGACGGCCGCGAGGGCGGAATAACGGGACAACGGGCCGGAGCGCATGGGGGGATAATCTACGAAGATGAAAAAAGAGGGAGAATGATTCTTCGTGGTGGAATCGCCTCACCCCTCCCCGGCCTGCGCCGGGGCAGGCTCCCCGCGCTTACGGCGCGCCCCCCTCTCCCCGAATGCGACCCCAAAATTCCGGTCGTCAATCGCAACGAACACCGCATCGAAGCGTCGCCTTCAAGGAAGCCCCTCAGAAGTTCGTCTTGACCCCCAGCGCGTACGGATTGAACGTGGTCATGCCGCGTTCCATCACAAGCGCGTAGTCGAGGGTGATGACGCGCGCCCGGCTCCAGCGGTAGGCGTAGCCCAGGCCGAAGGTCGGGTTCAGGCGGTCGAGGCCGGCGCGCAGGTAGGTTCGCTCGGCCACTTCGCACTCGACGCCCAGGCGCAGCGCCTGCGAGTGGAAGGCGGGGTTCGGGGTGAACAGCGCGTCCTTGAGCTGATAGTTGAGCGCCTCGCCCGCGAAGGCCCATTGGCGTTCCCAAAGCCGCTTGCGCCATTCCGCCGCCACCACCAATGTCTTCGGAAAAAAGTCGCGGGCGGAGGAGGTGTAGCCGAAGCCCACGTCCTCGCCGGTCACGACCTGCTCGAAGTCGGCGGAGAGGCGCCCGTTGAAGCCGAGGTTGCGGACGACCACCGCGACGTCGAGGGAGTCGGTGAGGCGGCGGTACCAGCCCAGGTTCACGCCGCCCACGAAGTTCACGTCGCCCACCCCCTCGCCCACGTCGAGGGAAGAAGCGTATAGCTGCAGCGCCGCGCCGAAGGCGTTGCGGCGCGAGGTGCGCATTCCCGCGGCGAACCAGGTCGCGAAGGCCTGGGGCCTCGCCGTGCCGATGGAGGCTTCGTTCTCGTCGTAGGCGGTCACGCCCAGGTCGCCGCGGTTCACCACCGCGACGCCCAGCCCGAGGTTGTTGGCGACGGGCCCTTGCAGCGAGAGGTATCCGCCCGTGCGGCCGAGGCTGCGGATCTCCGCGCCCATGGCGCCCTGCGTGCGGCGATGGAACGGCAACAGCGCGGGGTTCCAGTAGGCCCCGGGAGCCGCGTCGGCGAGGGCCGTGCCGGTGTTGCCGCGGCCCAGCTCCCGCACGCCCGCGCCCATGCGGTCGAGCCAGCCTTCGTGGCCTCCCAATACCTCGCGGTCAGCGGCCGTGGCGAGCGTCACGCACGGGAGTGAGAGCAGGAACGCGAAGCGGGCCATCAGGACGGAAGGGCGGGAGGACGGGAGGGTCCTCATCCTTCCCGCCTTCCCGCCCGCGAAGGAATGCCGGCGAAGAACTCCCGAACCCTCCGAAGCCAGGATCCCAAAGAATCCCGAACCGACGAAGGAATGTCGACGAAGAACCGCCCCCCTCATCTCCGCCCCCGCGTCACGAGGATCTTGCCGAAGGCCTTTTCGCCCTTGTCGCTTTCGACCAGCACGTAGTAGGTGCCGACGGACACGAAGCGGCCGCCTTCATCGCAGCCGTCCCAGCGGTCCTCCGAGAGATTCTCGCTGCGCCCCGCGACCGTGGTGCGGCGCGCGTTGCGGACGATCGTCTTCACCTTCTCCATCGCGTAGTTGTACACCGTGATGGTCACGCGGCCGTCCTTGGAGAGGCGGTAGCCGATGCGGGAGTATTGGTCGCCGCAGCGGGTCCCGGTCGAGATCAGGGTAGGGTAGGTGATCACCTCGCCCAGGCCGCCCTTGAGGGAGGTTTGCCGGTTGATGTTGAGGAAGGGAGAGCCGGGGACGTCGAGGCGCTTGTGGAACACGCCCTTGAGCGTCGTCCCGACGACCAGCACGGCCTGCGACGGGATGGAACCCTGCGCGACGGCGAGCCGGGTCAGCGAGCCCTCGGAGCGCGATATGGCGAGGCCGTCGGCCGTGTCGAGCAGCACTTCGCCGAGTCCCGCCCCGTTGTTCGCGAGGATGGTGTCGCGGCGGAACAGGACGAGTCCGGGAAAGTCGAAGTTGAAGTTGATGAAGGTCGTGTCGCCCCGGAAGGCCGCATGGGGAGGCCTGTCCGAGGAGAACGTGAGGTCCGCGGGCGAGATTTGGACATCGGGGGACATGTCGGGCGGCACGCGGAAGGAGGCGCCGTGGTCGTCGCTGAAGAAGAAACGCGAGCCCGTGAAGGCCCACGCGAGCGAGCGGGCGGGCGAGGTGAACACCGAGCGCACCGGCTCGCCGGCGGTGTCGGTTCCCGGCAGCGTCACGCGGGGGAAGAACGTGCCGCCCCAAAGCCCGCGGCGCAGGCCGCGGCTGGTGGCGACGAGCAGCCACGCGCTGTCGGGGGCCGATGAGTCGACCGCGAGGGCGATCACCGAATCGAGCGGGGGAACGCCCGAGAGCGTGTCCACCTCGCACAGCGCGTTCCAGCGGCAGGAATAAAGCGCGAGCGCGGTGTCGGAGCCCGTGGGGAAGGCGAGGAACGAAAGCACGCTGTCGGGCTCCCCGTCGGGCTCGACGAAAAGCTGGTTGGAATTCTCGGGAGCGAGGCGGGCATAGGCCACGCCCAGGCGGCCGAAGCCCAGCGCGGCCTCGGCCGTGCCGGCGCTGTCGCGCACGGCGAGCGCGGTCAGGCGCGCGCCGTCGGCCAGGCCCGCCGCCGTGTCGGAGCTTCCGCGGTCGACGAAAAGCAGGCTGTCGCCGCCCCGGAAGGTGCCCGCGTAGCGCAGCGAAGTCACGCGCGCCACGCGCAAGGTGTCGGAAATGCACTGGGCCGACGCGCAGTAGTTCGCGCGCAAGAGCAGCGAGCTGCCCCACGGCGCGCCGCCCTCGGCGCCGCCGAGCCACTGCCATTCGCGCGTCACGACCACGGGCTGCGCGCCGAAGAGGTCGAGGGCGCTGTACGATGTCCCATCGTCGGAGAAGGCGAACACGCGGTTCTGCACCGCATGAACCTGGCCGATGGATTTCGAGGCGAGCAGGGCGGAATCCGACTGCGCGGCGGATCGCGTCGCGGTCAGCGCGCAGAGAAGGACGGAAAACGCGGCGAAAGTGCGTGTCAAGCGGAAATCCCGTCCATCAGCGGTAGTTGGTGAACTCGCAGGCGAAGTCGAAGTCGGCGCCGCGCACGGCGGCGATCACTTCCTGCAATTCATCCTTGCTCTTGCTGGTGACGCGCACCTGGTCGCCCTGGATGGACGCTTGCACCTTGAGCTTGAGGTCCTTGATCAGCTTCACGATCTTCTTGGCGTCTTCCTGCCCGATGCCGTTCTGCAGCGTCGCCACCTGGCGCACTGTGAGCTTGGCGGCGGCCTCGGGATTCTTGTACTTGACGGCCTTGGGCGAAAGCCCGCGCTTGATCAGCTTGTTCTCGAAGATGTCGCGGAGCTGCTCCAGCTTGAACTCGTCGTCGGCGACGAGCGTGACCGCCTCCTTGTCGAGCTCGATCGACGACTTTCCGCCCTTGAAGTCGAAGCGGTTCGCCAGCTCCTTTTGCGCGTGCTGAACCGCGTTGCGCAATTCCTCGAAGTCGGCCTTGCAGACGATGTCGAAGGATGATTCGGCGGAAGCCATTCGGGGCCTTTCGAAACGGGTGAAGGGGAATGTACGAAATGCAGGGGGGATTTCTTCGGGGTCGGTTCGTCGTCCGGAGTTCTTCGCTGACGAAGCTTCGTCGTCAACGCATATCCACCACTTCCGCCTCCGCGGGGACCTTGAACTCGAAGGCGCCGCGGCCGGGGCGCGCGTCGTAGCGCAGCGAGGTCACCTTGTAGCTCACGCGGTTGCCGGCGGGGTCCTCCGTCTCGAGCCCGCGCACCGTCTTGCCGTCGGCGGAGAGAAGCAGGACGAGGCTGTCGAGGTTCTCGCCCACGCTGGCGGGGTCGAGCGTCACCCGCAGGCCGCCCGCCGCGCGCGCGGCGTCCACGGCGCGGGCCTGCAAGAAACGGAGCAGCACCCCGCCCGCGTCGCCGTCGCCGGATTCACTCGCGGGGCGGATCACGACTTGCTTCGTCGAGGGGAAGTGCTGCCACACGGTTCGTCCGTCGCTGACCACCACGCCCTGCGCGTGCGTCAGGCGAAAGCGGCCCGAGTCGGCGGCGACCAGCGTGCCGCGCACGGGAGGCATGGGATCGCCGGCCGCGCTGGTGGCGCGCGACTCGAAGGCGAGCGTGAACGCGGCGGCGTTGCGATGTTTTTCGGCGAGCGCGGCCACGGCCTCGCGCGCCTTTTGCAACGTTGCCGGATCGGCATGCGCCGCGGGAACCGTGAAAACCGCGAATGCGGCGAGCAGGAAAAAGACGCCGAAGAAGGCGCGGGAACGGGGTCGGGTCATAGGGCGACAAGGTACAAGGTAAGGGCGAGCCATGGCTCGCCCTTAGGAGAGACGAGGGCGAGCCAAGGCTCGCCCCGCGGCGC